>DXGG01000136.1 GCA_019114015.1 Candidatus Onthomorpha intestinigallinarum
CTAAACGAAACATAAAAAGATATTTGTACATAAACAAGTAAAGTTCATAATGATGAAAAAGACAGTTTTTGCATTGTTTTTCGTGTTGTTTGTCTGCGGAGTAAAGGCGCAGGAAACACCGTGTCAGCTCACCGAATCGACAATAAACGGAAAACAGGTATTGAAAGGAGAACGCAACTACATGAAAACGGAATACGACCTGATGAGGGTATGCGTCCAATTCGTGTCTTGTGAAGACAGAATGTTTCTCGGAGTCGTCTTCGAGCCGAAAGGCGAGTTCAACATAGACTCAACAAACGTGGCTTATGTGCAGTTGCAGAACGGAAACGAACATGCGTTAAAGCCTGAATTCGTAAACAAGGAACAGAAAACCGGCAAGGTGGAATGCTGGTATCTTGTGGACAAACAAACGGAAAAGGAGTTTGCCGATAACCTTATCGTTTCCATGTTTTTCTCCTCAAGGGAGTATCCTCAGATAGAGGTTGCGGAGATGAACAGGTACATAGCAAGAAAAATCATGACGAAAATACAGTGCATGTACAACGCGGAAGAACAAAAACAATAAAAAATAAAAAAGATACAGACATGGGCACAAAAGTAAGAAGAGAGCTGGTCAATCCCAAAAGCATAGTTGTTGTGGGAGCGAGCAACGACACCTCGAAACCCGGAGGAGCGATATTGAGAAACATAAAAGAGGGAGGATTCCGAGGTGATATTTATGTAGTAAATCCCAAAGAGGAAACGATTCAAGGAATAAAATGCTGCAAGAACGTACAGGAGTTGCCTTGTGTTGAACTTGCGGTGATATGCATAGCGGCCAAATTCACCGAAGAAACAATCAAGGTTCTAACACAGCAAAAGAACACCAAGGCATTCATCATCATATCGGCCGGATTCGGCGAGGAAAGCCACGAAGGCAAGGAGTTGGAAAAGCGAATAGTGGACATGATAGAACAGACGGGAGGCTGTCTGATAGGACCTAACTGTACGGGTATCTTCACTCCGTATCATCACGCCATATTCTCAAAGCCTTTTCCAAAGTCTTCACCAAAGGGCGTGGACTTCATAACGGGCAGCGGTGCGACGGGATGTTTCATCATGGACATAGGCATGCAGCAGGGTCTTCACTTCAATCACTGTTGGGCAGTGGGCAACTCCGCCCAGCTCGGAATAGAAGACATATTGGAATATCACGACGAGAGCTTTGACCCGAAGACCTCATCCAAGGTCATATTGATGTATATAGAGAACATAAAGAATCCTCAGAAACTGTTGAAGCACGCACGCAGTCTAAGGCTGAAAGGCTGCAAGATAGCCGCGATAAAGTCGGGTTCGTCCGAAGCCGGCTCAAGGGCTGCCTCGTCGCATACGGGCGCATTGGCAAGTCCCGACGTTGCGGTAGATGCTCTGTTCAAGAAAGCGGGGATAGTGAGATGTTACGGCAGGGAGGAACTGTGTACCGTGGGCAACATATTCACCTATCCTCACTTCGAGGGAAAGAACATCGCGATAATAACCCATGCGGGAGGTCCTGCCGTGATGCTTACCGATGCCTTGAGCAAGGCCGGACTGAACATACCTCATATAGAAGGTGAAACGGCAAACGAACTGCTCGGCAAACTGTTCGCAGGTTCCTCTGTGGGCAACCCCATCGACTTCCTTGCAACAGGAACTCCTGAACAACTCGGAACAATCATAGACTACTGCGACAACAAATTCGACGACATAGACGCCATGTGCGTAATATTCGGAACGCCGGGTCTTGCACCAATACACGAAGCATACAGAGTGCTCTCCGAAAAGATAAAAACCGCAAAAAAACCTATCTTTCCTATACTCCCTTCAACACTTGTGGCCAAAGAAGAGGTGGAGGAATTCATCGAAAGAGGCAACACATTCTTCGCCGACGAGACCGTTTTCGGCAATGCGGTATCGAGGATAGTGTCAACCCCGGAGCCTGCCTCGGAAGAAGACACGGTAAAGATAGACACTGCAAAAATCAGGGAGATAATATCGAGATGCGACAACGGATACCTTGACGTGAAAATCATGAACGAGTTGTTGGATGCTGCAGGTATCAACCATGCCGTTGACATATCGAGCGACGATGTGGAAAAGATTGTAGAGTTTGCCAACAAGACTGGGTATCCTCAGGTATTGAAAGTCGTAGGTCCGGTTCACAAGTCTGACGTTGGCGGAGTAAGTCTTAACGTAAAGGACGAGGCTCATGTAAGAGCGGAATTCGAGCGTCTGATGAAGATAAAGGACACCTACGCCGTACAGGCCTATCCCATGTTGTTCGGAACGGAGATATTCATAGGTTCCATGCGTACCCCGCTCTTCGGTCATCAGGTATTGTGCGGACTCGGGGGAATATTCATAGAGGTATTGAAAGACGTGCAGTCCTCATTGGCTCCTATCGGAATAAGGGAAGCAAAACAGATGATAAAGAAGTTGAGAGGCTACAAGATCATCCAGGGCGTGAGAGGACAGGAAGCCGTAAACGAAGACCTTTATGCGGACCAGATAGCAAGAGTGTCGGCATTGGTGCAGGCCGCTCCCGAAATAGCTGAAATGGACTTGAATCCTCTCTTGGGC
>DXGG01000137.1 GCA_019114015.1 Candidatus Onthomorpha intestinigallinarum
ATCATATAATCCAAACTCAAAACCCTAAAACCTTTCATGAAAACATTTTCTTGCCTCTTGAAAATATTTTTTTGTCTCTTGATTTCATTCTCCCAAAATCAAAAAAGAAATAAAGCCGAAAAGACATTATAAATCTTTCCGGCTTTATCAAAGTAATGTTATCCCGAAAAATTAGAATCTGTAACCCAAGCTTATCATTATATTATGCGTGTGTGTTGCTTCGTTCAAAACAACATCACCGGCTTTCGTCTCATCAGCAAGAGGAGTTATACCGTAATTGTATCTTGCACCCACAATAATATTTTTGGTTATATCATAGCTCAAACCTGCTGCGATTCCGAATTCAAAAAGATTGTATGTATCCTTTTCAACGTCCATATCTCTTTCGTAATTGTTCTGACCTGCCACGTTAGTTTCAAATTTAATATGACTGGACATTCCAAGATTGAACCCGAACTGAGGACCGACCTCTATCTTCAAGGCAGGTATAGGCATAATCTGAACCATTACGGGAACAACTATATTATGAGAAGTGGTGGTTTGGGTCAACTCCGCATAATATTCATTACCCAATATTTTTACCTCTTCATTTTCATGTATTCTATTTCCCATCATGGAATACATTAGCTCAGGCTGTATCGCCAAATATTCATTGAACTGTATGTTTGCAAAACCTCCTATATGAAATCCGGGTTTTAAGGAAGATTCGTCAATTGTCCACATTGACAGATTCAATCCTCCCTTTACTCCAAAAGTGAAATTCTGCGCCTTAACCGATTGTGCCGCAAACAGCGTTATTACCGATGCAGCAAAAACAAGTACCATTTTTTTCATGTCAAATAATTTTTTATTGGTTAGTAACTTATATTATATCGTCAATAATCATCCGTTATTGTATTGCATCAATTATTTTTTCATCTCTGTACAAAGGCACGACATTGCAGGTATCCAACTCAAAGGTATAGTCGAACACGTCATCCATTCCGTATTTCCTGAGTCTGTGAATGTGAGAGGCCTTTTCCATGTATTGCCTCAAATCGTTTTTTGCCGCATTCCAAAGTTCAAGAGCACATTGCGCCGAATCGTTCTTTGCTTCAAACTTCCCTGTCTGAATAAGTCTGTCAGTCAATGCTCCGGAATAAACGGCATCCTCAAGCGAAAATGTGTTCTTCCAGCCCGAACACAATATCTGAACATCTCTTTCCACATGCAGAAGATAGTCCGACAAGGTCGAAAGATTGCAGAAAGCCCCTATAAGTATTTGGTAAGGATTGCTTTGTTTGGCCAACGCTATCGCTATGGTACCATTGGTTGTGGAATGCACTATTTCCTTGCCCTCAACCCTCTCTTTGGTAAACTCCAAGGCGGAATTGCCCCAATCGGCAAATTCAAAGGTCTGTTCTATCCTTTCCCCCGCAACAAGAAAACCTCTCTGCTTGTACTTTCTCGCCTCCTCTATCGTACTTACCGGTATCAAGGCCTTTGCACCATTGCGTAAGGCCGTGCATATTGAGGTGGTGGCCCGTAATATATCGTTTACAACCGTAATGTGACCGCCATTCATCGTCCTGTACGGATAAAGGGCTGGTGTAAATATCACTTCTATTTTCTGCATACAACTGCTGTTATTGTCTAATCTACAACTGCAACGGTTCCCTTTCTGACTTCCTTCTCCCCATCGGAATTGACATATTCTATAAAATAGACATAAACATCCGGAAAACAGAATTCTCCCTTGTATCTGCCGTCCCAACCTTCCTCAATGTCGGTAGTGGAAAACAAAAGCGTACCGTATCTGTTGTATATTCTCATTTGATAAGTTCCAGTCCTGACAAAATGACAAACCGGCTTGAATATGTTGTTTTCAGCCGCCTTTGGCGTAAAGGCATTGGGTACGAAGAACAATGTTTCCCTCTTGATATAAGGATGAGTGGAATTGGCAGTCTGCTTTTTCCCGTCTATTCCGGCAGAGGCTTCTATCGCCCTGACATAATAGTAAGTCTTGTCGGCCGCACTCATCAAATCTCCCACATAATCCGTATATGAGGTCTGTGTCGTTGCGTCTATCAGAACCGCTTCCGGGTCTCCCTCGGATTGCCTGTATATTTCATAACTGCCTACCGTATTTTCCCATGAGACATAAGGCGTCCACGTCAAGCGGTTGGTATTCATGTCTATTTCCTCCAGCGAAAGCTGCATTATGAACGCCGGCTCGGAAGCCGTATAAAGCAATCCGCATGCATCGGGAGCCTCCAAAATATAGGAATACATCGTTCCTGTGGCTGAAGAAGGCAAATGATCCACATACGTCAAGGTATTGTCACCCGTATAAGGAATATAGGCTACCTGCCTGTAAGAGGAATTGTCCGCGGAACGCTTCAAGACATATTTGGAAACCTCAAGGGATGCATCGACATAAAATTCCAAATCCACCTCTTCATTGCTCTGCCTTACGGATACTTTCCTTATTTCAATAAAATCCACCTGTTCGGCCGTCTCTATGAACAAGGTGACCTTGTTTGAATTGGAAATGACTCCATCGTTTGAAACCGCCCTGACATAAATGCTGCATGAAGAATGTGAAGGGTCTATCGTTATCTGTTCTCCCACAGCGGATGCGGTGGAAAACAGTATTGGTACGGCATTGTCATATCCCACATAAATGTCATAGCGTTCCACTCCGTCGGGAAAGTCCTCATACGGATTCCATTGAAGTCTTACCTTGTCCGAACAAGTCTCCCTGTATGCCGAAAGAACAATATTGGTATGCGAATCGGTTCTGAGGCTGGTGTTAAAACAAGTATCTATCGCCATGACCGCCAAAGAATTCAATTCCTCGACAGAACAATCCTCGCAATAATACTCATAGGCATCCGCTCCCCAAACCGTATCCAACGCAACACATGGATTGCCCGAACAAATGACATAGCCGTAAACGTCCTCAGAAGAAGAAGGTACCCAATTCAAGACAAGCGTCTGTGTCTGCTGGTCAACCGAAACGGATTTCAAATCGGGCATCTGCGGTATTTCATTGTCTCCTACCTCTATCTGAACCTGATTGGAACGGGATACGCATCCGTTGACATTTTCCAACTCCACCTTGTAAAGAATGGTGTCTGAACATACGGGAGGGAATATATCGGTATATTGTCTTTCATCCTGAACGGCTATAAGTTGCCATTGGTCACTCTGTTTCTTCTGTTTGCGATAAAGCTTGTAAGATTGTCCCTGACTGCCTTCAGGCATGGATGAACCCAAAGAAGTCCATGAAAGGTTTATTTCATTGTCCGACACCTGTTCATAAGAAAGGAACATGGTTTTTATTCCTCCGTAAGGGCGTCTGTCCTCTCCGAAATCGGCCGTAACCAGATAGTTTATCTGTTCAACATTGGCATTGCGGACGTTATCCGTATAAGAACCCTGCATAATGTCATTCTCAATTCCTACCTGCAAATAAGCCTCCTCGGAAAAGTCATAGGCTGATATGATGTAACCATAAAAACCGTTACCTTCAACAGTCCTATAGTGAATTGTCGTGGAACCGTCCTCATTAACCTCCGCACAATAAACCTCTATGTTGTTTTGCGAAAAGCCAAACAATGAAACTACCAAACAGGTCAAAAACAACAAAAAACCTTTCATTTTGCAAGCAATTTAATTATTCTGACTAAACTTACCGACAATGACCCTGTACATTTCATCCTTGTCAAGATATTTCCGTGCCATAAGCCTCAATTCCTCCGCACTTACACGCTTTGTCTCCTGCGCCAACCGTTGAAAATAAGACAAGGAACAACCTGTACCCTTCAAATAAGAGAACCTGTCAGCAACCTCGGTCACTCCGTCCAAAGCGCGCAAACAGTCACCCAACAGATAATTCTTTACATTCCTCAACTCCTCCTCGTCCGCCAACTCGTTTTGGAGCCTTTCAATCTCAAAATCTATCTCTTTCAATGTCTCTTCCGCCTTGTCAAGTTTCACATCCGCCAATATAGATAACACTCCAAAACGCCTGTTTGTTTTGATATCAGCCGATATTCCGTAAGTATATGCCTTTTCTTCCCTTATATTGGTCATCAGTCTCGAACCGAAATAGCCTCCAAACAGGCAAACCAATACCTTCAACTTGAAAAAATCCCCATGCAAATGATTTATGCACGGTTTCCCTACCATTATGCTCGACTGCGAAGCGTCCTGCTTGTTTACAAACTCCGTCTTAACCGGCAACAAGACCTTTGCGTCATAATCCCTCAACAATGGAGAAGAAGCCTCTCCCCACGAAGATTCTCCGAAATGAAGTTCCAAACTCCTGATCAACTCATCCGAACAATCCCCCGCAAGGATTATCTCACATTGGGAGGTTGAATAAAACTGCCTGCTGAAGGAAAGAAGGTCCTGCCTTGTCAAGGCATCCCAGTCTTCCTTTTGTGCGAAAGACGAAAAAGGGTGTCCGTCCGGAAAAACGGAACGATAAAAAGCCTTCATTGCAATCGTACTCGTCTTTTTGTCGTTCAATTCCGTCTTCTGTCTGCCTTTGGCAATATGGACGGCCAATTCCTCCTTGTCGTATTCAGGATACTTTATTATCTGCTCTATTAACGGCAAAAGTTCTCCTATATATTTCTTCAGGCAATGGAAGACAACCGAAGAAAACTCCCTGTAAACGTTTTTTTCGACAAATACTCCGTAATAGTCAAGCCTGTCCGCAACATCCAATGCACTCAAGCAGCGCGTCCCTTCCGTTATAAGCGTTACGGAAGTGAGTGCGGTAAGCAGTTTGTTCTGATGAATGTTCCCCGCATTCATAAACAAGAACTCCAAACGCAGACAATCCGATGCGGTATCCGAAAAACAATGTACCTCCACACCGTTTGAAAAACGAATGACATCGGATGGCCTTGTCTCAAAATCAAAAGGCAAATCCAAAAGTTCGGGCAAAGCATTCAAATCCATATTCTTCAATTAAAATTCGACGGTCAATTTTGCGTTTATCTGCGAAGGGGTAAGATAATTCGGCACTCCGTAATATTTGTTGGAATAGTCCGCAACCCAGAAATACGAAACGACATTCTTGGCAGAGAACACATTGAACCATTCGACGTTTATCCATATCTTCTTCAAATATCTGAAGAAATTGTTTCTTGCCCATTTGGAATCCTCATCCTTTATGCGGAAGGTAAAGGCTATGTCCGCCCTCAGATAATCGGGCATCCTGTTGGTGTGCATGTAAAAAGGCGTGTTCGGAGCACCGTAAGGATAGCCGCTTCCATAATTGAAATTCAGGTAAACCCTTATGAAAGGCATATTGGGTATGTAATCCTGGAAACTGACGTTTATGTTGTACAACTGATCCGTCGGTCTGGGAATATAGGACGCCCCGTCGCCCTCTATATCCTGCTCCGTATTCATTAACGAGAACGTAAGCCATGAATCGATGCCCTCTATGAACTCTCCGAAAAGACGAAAGTCTATTCCCCTCGCATAACCGACTGCATTGTTTTTGGCCGTGTATCTCACCTGAACATTATCAAGATAATACGGAATCAAATCCCACATGTATTTGTAGTAGGCCGAGGTCAGAAATTTGAAAGGTCTGCCGAACATCCTGAAGTTCCAGTCCGAGGACAAGACCACATGAAAGGACTTTTGAGAAAGAATGTCATGATTTATGTTTCCCTGCTCGTCTCTCAATTCCTTGTAGAACGGACTCTGAGAATAAAGACCGCTCGCCAAACGAAACATCAGGTCCTGCTTTATGGCAGGCGAAAAGCTGATGCTTGCCCTGGGTGAAAGAAAAACCTCGTTGTTGAAATCCCAATACTGACCCCTGATACCCGCATTGGCATACCATGTGCCGTAATCGGTGCTTTTCTCCCATTGTCTTTGCAGATAAGCGAAAAGACGATTGGACGAAATACTGTTCTTGGACTTGAAAACATTTTGCAGTTGAGGAGGAGTAACGGTGTCGTAGCTTCCTATCACATCGGGATTTGAAGGTATGGTGTACCCTGAGGAATCCACCATCTTCCACTCGTTGACCTTGTCGTCTATAAGTTCGTGCTGATATTTTATCCCCCAGCTCAGGTTGCCGTTGTCATAAATCTTCGTACCCTTGTGCTCTATGTTGTAGATGTTGGCCACAAGCCTGTTTCTCGCATGCTCTATGTATGTTCCTATTCCTCTCTCTACGCTTTCCTCTTCCCCGAACCCGAGTCCTGTTTCCGAAAGCCAGTACTGCCCCTGTATGTCATAATTTACCAGTTCGTTGGTGGCAAAGGCCGAACTGATGAGTTTCAGCTGCAAATCCTTCTTTGGATTGTAGGTAAACATGAATGCACCGAAAACGGAAGAAAATCGGTCCAGTTCCTGTCCGTCAAAATACACCTTCAACTTCATTACCTCATAAAGATTACCGAATGAGGTCTCTCTGGTTTGAGGAATGAAATTGTACTTGTTGTCCGCCAGATTACCCAAAAAGGCCAGTTCCATCTTCTCGTTCAGGTCATAGGTCAGATACACCTGAAGATCGTTGAACGAAGGCTGATATTCGCCCTGCGTTTCCAAAGAGTTGAGCAGATATTTGTTCGTCTTGTTCCTGTAACCTATCTGATAGGAAAACCTGCTGCCGAGTATGCCTTCCAGATGCAGAGCACCTCCCAACAGACTCAAGGATGCATTGCCTGCAAACTCCTTTGGCTTTCTGTACTTTATGTCTAGGACGGAAGACATCTTGTCACCGTATTTGGCATCGAATCCACCTGAAGAGAAAACAATGTCGCTGACCATGTCGGAATTGATAAAGCTCAATCCCTCCTGCTGGGCGTTTCTTATCAGAAAAGGACGGAATATCTCTATATCGTTCACATACACAAGGTTCTCATCGAAATTGCCTCCCCTGACGGAATATTGCGAGCTGAGTTCGTTGTTGGACGACACGCCCTCGAAACTCTTCACCAGACCTTCCACTCCTCCGGTCGGACCGGTAATCGTCCTGACCCATTCCTTGTCCATGCGTATCACTCCCTGTTCTCTGGAATCGTCTCCGCTTATCTCGACCGGAGCAAGCACCGCTCCACTCGGCTTCAACACAAAATCCAAACGTCTTTTCTCTCCTTTTTCAAGTCTTATCTCACGTTCCTCGCCAGCATATCCTATGAAGGAAATCACCACTTTTATTTTCCTTCCGGCAGGAACATCAATGGAATATCGGCCGTCGGAATCGGTTGACACTCCTATCGGCTTTGAAATGTTCAAAACGCCTATATTGACAAGTTCCATAGCGTTGCCCGAGGTGTCACGGACCGTTCCGTACAGCGTTGCTTGATTCTGCGAAAACAGATTCAGAAAACAAAAAAACGGAATCAAAAAAGAAAATGCTCTTTTCAAGTTTCAGAAAATTTGAACGACAAAGATACGAAAATTAAATTCTAACTGCATAATACCATAGCAAAAAACATCACGGCTGATAAGTCACGCTCGAGAATCCTATGAAACTGTCATAGTTGTCTCCCAAATTGCGGTAGTACACGAAAACATTGTACCTGTTGTTAGTCTCGCTGTGATTGCCTTCAACGCTGCGGTACTGTCCGACAACCGTATTGTGAGGACGATAAAGTATCTGATAATTGTAATATCCCTGCTTGAGAAGCATCCTTAGTACATACATGCCCAAATCGGAATCGAAGTTGAACTTGTTCAATTCACTCATCCTCCAGTCGCTCATTTCACCCACCGCATAATAACTGCCCTCAAGCGAAATCGGCAATGGAAGATAAAAATACACCCATGCGTAATCGCTGCCCAAAGCAGGCGTTTCCCCCACATCATTGCGTATGTAATACGCTCCGTCTATGTCTCCGTAAAACACATAGGGAGACTTGTCCTTCACAATTTCCTTCTTAAGCCTTACTATGTTCTCTCCTCCGAGAAAATCCATGTTTTCGACGTAAGAAGAACGCGTCCGAAGGGATGTGAAGTCGAAATTGCGGAACACGTTTCCCGCTTCAAATACGTTTTGCGGGAAATAACTGTACACCAGTTCCACACCTCTGCTTTCCTTTAGCGGAAGGAATCTCATATTGTCCGTCCTGCCGTTCTGCTGCACAGCAACCTTTATGTTCGTCTGCGGATTGTTGAAGGTCAATCCGTCTTTTGAAATGACGAACACGTCTATTTCCTGGGAATTATCCCGCAATGACGGTTCTCTTGCCTGCATAACGTTTACGGACACTCCCGCCATATCGTCCATACAGTAGAACCTTCGCGTGAACACCACGTTTTCAGGCTCTCCCTCGCGAAAGACCTTAAGGATATAGTTTCCGCTTTTCATCAGTCTGGTGTTCGAATTGGGTATTTTCTGTTCGTAATGAACGTAACGCTGTATGGTGTTTATCGAATTGGCATAGTTCTCTATCAAGGCCGTTTCAAAACCGTCTATGTATTCATAAGGCTGCAGTTCGCTTTGAGTCCAGTCGCTGTTGCAATGGACGAATGTATATTCGAATCTGTTTGTCTGTTCGGTAAGTTCGTCGAAACTGAGCACAAGACCTTCGGATTGGTTCACATTCACTATCGGAATGGAAAATTCCGCATCAGGGTTTTCCAGTTTGACGGTTTTGACAAGCGGGGAATAAATCATGTCGCTCCAAACGAACTGAGCGTAAATCGTATTTACGCTCAGTAATATGGAAAGCAAAAAAAACTTCTTCATAATTTTCATTTATGACATTTGTTCTTCTATTTCTGCAACGGTCTTAGGGATATATTTACCCAAAAGCCTGCATCCGTCCCTTGTTACAAGAAGGTCGTCCTCTATACGTATGCCTCCGAAATCCTTGTACTTCTCAAGCATGTCGTAATTGATGAAATCACTGCACTTGTTCTCGCTTCTCCATTTGTCTATCAGCGCAGGAATGAAATAACATCCCGGTTCGTTGGTAATCACAAAGCCTTCCTGCAATTCTCTTCCAAGACGCAAAGAGGACAGACCGAACTGTGTGGAGCGTATGTTTTTCTTATCGTATCCCACATAGTTCTCTCCGTAATTTTCCATGTCGTGTACGTCCAGTCCCATCATGTGTCCCAAACCGTGAGGCATGAAAAGACCCATCGTTCCGCAGTTTACCGCGTCCTGAATGTTGCCTTTGATCAGTCCCAACTCCTTAAGGGCTGAGCCAAGTCTGGTAACGGCCGCAAGATGTATGTCCGAATATTTCACGCCCGGCTTGACCAATGTAGGAACCAAAGTTTGAGCGGAAAGGACAGCCTCGTATATGTCTTTCTGACGGGAAGAGAACTTTCCGCCCACAGGAACAGAACGAGTTATGTCCGAACAGTATCCCATCGGATTCTCGCAACCTGCATCCGAAACAATCATCCTTCCCTTTCTTATCTGCAACGAATGGTCGTGACCGTGCAATATCTCCCCGTGAGTTGTCAATATGATAGGGAAAGACACCGGACCGCCGCCCGCAAGGGCTATACCCTCCATTTTTCCAGCTATTTCATATTCGTAGGTTCCTTCAACGGCAGCCATCTTCATCATTGTGGTGTGCATAATGTAGGCATTGTCTATAGCCTTTTCTATTTCCGCCACCTCAATGTCGGATTTTATGGAACGCTGTTTCACGCATGCTCCTATCAACTCAACGGACACATAGGCCTTTACGTATTCCTTGTCTATATGCAGCAGTTCCGCGATGAAATTCACGTTTTCCGCCCTGTAAAGAGGAACGAAGTGTACCTTTCTTCCCGCAAATACCGCATCATCAACAAGTTTACGCAAATCCTTTATACTTCCGCTGTTTTCTACTCCCGCTTCCAACGCCCTGTCGTGAATGCTCGGAACAGGTCCTGTCCAGATTATGTCCTCCATGTCCACATCTTCTCCGAACAGATATTCCCTTGCATTGTCTATGTCTATGACTCCCACAAGGTTTTGCAGGTCATGACCGAAAAAATATCTGAAAGTACTGTCCTGTCTGAACGTATAGGTATTGGCAGGATAGTTAAAGGGGCTGTCACCGTTGCCCAATATGAGAATCAAACCGTTTTTCACGTCTTTCAACAACTGTTGACGACGTGCGACATAAACTTCTTTACTAAACATAACGCTTCAAAATTTTCTTCATTCGGACTTGATAAGGTTATTTCTTTTTCCTGCTTCGAGAATCGGAAGATTCGCTTCGGTAGGAATGTAAATAACGGTCTTTTCATTAAGATTGCTTTGATTCCTTACCCAAAGATACTGTATGTATGTTGGTGTAAGTGTTCCGTTTTCTATCTTTATGGCTTCGGCCGCTCCTTTTGCCCTCTCGATTTCAGCCTTGGCATTAAGCTTTTCCGCTTCAAGATTGGCTCTTGCCTCCTCCACCTTTATTCTTCTGTTCTGTTCGGCTTCGGCAAGCTGAGCCTTGCCCCTCATCTCCTGACTCCAAACCCTGTATATGGGCATTCCGAACATCAATATGCCGACAAAGGCAACCAAAACGACCAAAGAAATCACAATATGTTTGGGTTTAATGCTATACATATCCTATAAAATTTAAATGTTCTTCAATATCGCCAAAGTGTGACGCCAAAACAAATCAACGGTTGATATTTCCAGCCGTTCATCAGGAGAATGCACTCCTCTAAGAGTAGGACCGTATGAAATCATGTCCATTCCCGCATACTTCTCTCCTATCAAGCCGCATTCCAATCCTGCATGTATTGCCCTGACAACCGGTTTCTTGCCGAAGAGTTCCTCATAGGTCTCAACGGCTACCTTCAACACCCTGCTGTCCGTGTTGGGCGCCCAGCCCGGATAGCCGTCTCCATGTTCCACTTCTGCTCCTGCCAAACGGAAACAAGCCTCCACCCTGCAGGCTGCGGCATATTTGGCACTCTCTACCGAAGAACGCTGCGATGTTGTAATGAATATGTGATCCTCCTTCATCTTCACCGATGCCAGATTGGTGGATGTCTCGACAAAGTTGGGAATCTCCCTGCTCATTGCCAAAACTCCGTGAGGACATGCGTACAAAACATTCAACAGATTCTCCTGTGTCTTTGCGTCAATCACGAAATCAGGTTTGTCCTCCTCCTGAAGAACAACACTCAAATCAGGTTCAGTGCTGCGGAACTCATACTTGAAATCCTTCTCGAAACAACTTACCGTTTCCTTTACCGTTTCCGCCTTGTCAGCCTCAACTACAAATACGGCGAAAGCCTCACGGGCTATGGCATTTCTCAGGTTGCCTCCGTCAAAACAAGACAAACGCATGTTCATTTTTTTGTCCAACGACCACAAAATACGGTTCAACAACTTGTTGGCGCAGGCAAGACCCTTGTTTATGTCGTCTCCGGAATGTCCACCCTTAAGTCCCTTGACTGTAATCCTGAAAGCCTTTGAATAAGGTGCGGACTCCTTTTTGTAGAACAAGCGTGCAACGGTGTCTATACCTCCCGCACAACCTATGAACATCTCTCCCTCGTCTTCAGAATCAAGATTAAGCAATATGCGGCTTTTAAGCACATCTCCACCCAAAGCGTTGGCTCCTGTAAGACCCGTTTCCTCGTCAACGGTAAAAAGACACTCTATCGGGCCATGCTCAATCTCCTTGCTGTCCAGCACAGCCAGACACGCTGCAACCCCTATGCCGTCATCCGCACCCAGGGTCGTTCCGTCTGCCTTAAGCCATCCGTCCTCTATTCTTGGCACTATCGCATCCTTGTAAAAATCGAACTCCTTGTCACTGTTTTTCTCGCAAACCATGTCCATGTGTGCCTGCAAGCATACCCAAGGCTTGTGTTCCATACCAGTGGTCGCCTGCTTGCGAATGATTACATTGCCGACAGAATCCCTCTCATGCTCCAATCCCCTCTCTTCAGCCCATTTCACCAAATAATCCGACATCTGTCCCTCATGCTTCGAAGGACGCGGAATAGACAATATTTCCCCGAAAAACCTGAATATACCCTTTGGCTCCAAATTTTCCAAAACAGAATTGTTTGACATACTCAATATATTTTTTGTGATTTTCCAATGCAATCCGCTTAAATATGCATTAAACGTGTGACAAAGGTACAAAATTATGGCGAACAATCGGAAAAAAGAAAGGGTAAATTTGTAAAAAACAAAATTATTGAATTAACTTTGCAGGGTTTGAACGAGAAAAAAACTTTGAGGAAATGCGAATACTTATAACAGGCTACGGCAAGATGGGAAAAATGGTTGAAGAACTTGCCACAAAGGAACATATTGAAATAGCCGGAATAATAGACTCCAAAAATGACTGGACAAAACTTGACATAAGAAACGAAAACGGCATCAATGATATTACGGCCATTGATTTTTCGACACCTTCTTCGGTTTTGGACAACATAGAGCAGGCATGGAAACGCAATATTCCTATAGTTGTGGGCACCACAGGCTGGTATGACCATATGGATGAGATAAGAAAAGAATGCCTGCAAAGAGGCAAGACCCTTTTCTGGGCATCCAATTTCTCAATAGGGGTATTTCTTTTCGACAAAGTCAACGCCTGTCTTGCCTCCATGATGAAAGACTTCGGGCAATACAATCCATCCATCACCGAGATTCACCACATACACAAGCTCGACGCACCCTCAGGAACAGCCATTTCCCTTGCACGGACACTGATTGAGAACTGTCCGCGTAAAAGACAATGGAAAAAAGGACAAAACAATCAAAGCGATATACTGGACATAAACTCGATAAGAGAAGGCGAAGTATGCGGAACGCACATAATAAACTACTCGTCCCCGGTAGATGAGATAGAAATAAAGCATTGTGCGAAGAACCGTCAGGGCTTTGCATTGGGTGCACTGACGGCTGCCAGATGGATACAAAACAAAAAAGGATTCTTCACAATGTCAGACATGATTCAAATATAAAAAGGCATAAAGACATGAAGTACTCGATAGGTGTGGATATGGGCGGAACCAACACATCCATAGGATTGGTTGACGAAAACGGAAACCTTATTGTGAAAAGCAATTTCAAGACAACCGATTACCCCGTATTGGAAGATTTCCTCACAGAGCTTGTAAAACACATTTGCTCTGCAAGCGAAAAATGTGAAAACATTGATGAGATAGCTGGTGTGGGAATAGGGACTCCCAACGGCAACTACTACAAAGGCACGATAGAGCTTGCACCCAATCTACCCTTCAAGGGAGTGATACAGATAAAGAAAATACTGGAAATACTGCTTATAAACCATGGTCTTAACCTCAGGGTAAAGGTGACGAACGATGCAAATGCCGCAGGCATGGGCGAGATGATGTACGGAGCGGCCAAGGGAATAAAAAACTTCGTGATGATAACACTCGGAACAGGCGTGGGAAGTGCGATAATAGTTGACGGCAAGATGGTATACGGCTCAGACGGTTTTGCCGGAGAGGTAGGCCATACGATAATATTCCCTGACGGACGGTCCTGCGGTTGCGGACGCAAAGGCTGTCTTGAGACCTATTCCTCTGCAACAGGCATACGCCGCACCGCACTGGAACTGCTGCACTCCACATCCAAACCTTCTCTACTAAGAAACCTTGAGGAAGAAGAAATAAACGGAAAAACCATTAGTGAAGCTGCAGGACAAAACGATGCCCTCGCATTGGAATGCATAGACTTCACGGCAAGGATACTTTCCATTGGCCTTGCAAACACGGTGGCCGTAACATCGCCCGAGAAGATAGTGATAGCAGGTGGTCTAAGCAAGGCCGGAGAACTGCTGTTGAAACCTTTGCGGACATATTTCGAGCAAAACCTCTATCCGGTTTTCAGAAACAAAGTGTCGATAGAGCTTTCCAAACTGGACGACAACAATGCCGCAATACTCGGAGCAGCGGCCCTAAGCTTTGAATAGAAACATGAAAAATGCACTCTGTCTTATCGCGGGTCTGTTTTACATTACTCTCTCCTTTGCCCAGACAATAGAGATAAGCGACGGTTACATAGTCTGCCTTAACGATACTCTGCACCTGTCCCCTGGCAAGACGGACATATATACCCTTATGGCCGAAAAGAACAACGAAAACCCCTATTTCGGGCAAAACGAAACGCACTATTCCCACCTCGACACATGCCGCATAAAATACGTCCTGCATTTCGACATAGACGAAAAACTGCTTGACAAACCAGTGGCAATGCTTACCATACCTTATATAGATACATACGCTACGGTGTACCTGAACTCAAACAAGGTTTCGGATTCACGAAACGCCTTTTTAATTTTCCGAAACGAAGTTTCAGAATTTTTAATTCAGAAAAGAAACGAGCTCGTTGTGGAAATAGAACCGTTATATGACAGAATGCTTCAAACGGACAGTGAAAAGCACAACATACTTGCCTCCGAAAAAAGGGTGATGTTCCGCAAGGCGGCCTTTCAGTTCGGCTGGGACTGGGCTCCAAGGCAACTGGCGGGAGAAATGGGCTTTCCGGTGACAATAGAGTTCTCGGACAAAAAACCGCATTTGTCCTTTGTCTCTATCCAAACCCTGAGACTTGAGGGTGAAGGAGCGGAAATGCTGATGAACATCAAAAGCGAATATCTGAAAGACAAGGATTATAACATATCCATTTCGTACGGTCTGCCCGAAAGACAAATGAAACATCTGCATGTCGGCACGATAAACGACACAAGTCACAACATGCAATACGGAACGGACCAACTGCGCTTCCACATAGACCGTGCCTCGCTGTGGTATCCAAACGGTTACGGTCCGCAACCGCTTTACAATGCGACGGTTTACCTTGAAGACAATAATGGGAAAAGGATTGACAGCATGGAAACGAGATTTGCGGTAAGGAGCATAAGGTTGTTGCAGGACAAGGACTCCGCAGGCATAGAGTTTTCCTTCGAGGTGAACGGCAGAAGGATATTCGCCAAGGGTGCCAACATAGTTCCGACAGCCATGCACGGAGAACGTTATGCCTCAATGGCCGAAAGGATATCCCTTGTCAAGGAATGCAACATGAACATGCTCAGAGTATGGGGCGGAGGGTATTATCTTGACAAATCGGTCTATGAGGACTGCGATGAAAACGGCATACTTGTCTGGCAGGATTTTCCTTTTGCATGTGCCCTTTACCCTGATGACAGCGCGTTTTCAAGTCTGGTGCAAAGGGAAGCTGCACAGAACGTCCTTCTTCTGTCCTCTCATCCATCCCTTGCGCTATGGTGCGGCAACAATGAGATATGGGAAGGGTGGTACAACTGGGGATGGAACTCTCAGGTGAGGGATACGGCCCTTGCGGTAAGAGCCTATGAAAAGATATTCAAGGAACTGCTGCCCGAAACGGTGCGATACTATTGCCCTTCCACAAGCTACACACATTCCTCGCCGCTCAACGGCTGGGGACGCAAGGAAAGCCTGACCGAAGGCGACTGCCACTATTGGGGAGTATGGTGGGGCGACTCCGTTTTCGAGACATACACCCGCAAGGTACCGCGCTTTATGAGCGAATACGGTTTCCAGTCGCCTGCAAAACTGCCGACGATAAGAAAATACAACACACTGCCATATTCAAAGGACAATCCCGACTTTGCCATCCATCAGAAGCATCCGAGAGGATTTGAGTTGATAGACAACAGGATAAGAGAAAGGTTCGGTGACTATGATACGGATGAGGATTATATATACAAGGCCGAACGCACTGCCTGCGAAGCCTACACGATAGCAATAGAGGCTCATCTGAGAAACATGCCGTACTGCATGGGAAGCCTTTTGTGGCAGTTGAACGAGCCATACCCTGCGATAGGATGGAGTTGCATAGATATGGACTACAACCCTAAGGCGACCTATTACGCCATACGCGATGCGTTTGAGGACATAGTCTTTTCGGTTGACACCTTCACCGATGCGGACAGCATATTTGTCCATGTCGTAAACACATCGTGGAATGACAAGGCGTGCAAAACCGACATAAGCATATTGAACTGCGAAAACGAAGTGTTGTTCGCGTTCCGCGAGCCTGAGCTTCGTTGCGAACAGATGACAAGCCGCAGATTCCTTTCACTCGCGAAAAAAGACATAAGGGGATTCAATCCACATGAGTGCCGCATGAGTATAAGAT
>DXGG01000138.1 GCA_019114015.1 Candidatus Onthomorpha intestinigallinarum
GACTCTTTCGTCAATACCTACAACTATCTGCTTTCATTGGCACAAAAGGTAAAAGCGGACACAAGCGGATTACTGGAATACGTTTTATGTCTGCCGGATTTAAGAAATAACGAAAGCCAGATGACGGAAGACGAACAGAAACAGACACTTCTGTCCGTCGTAAATACCGCATTGGAAGAACTGAACCGTTTCAGAGAAACGGAAGGCAAAAGACTGGAAAAGGACTTCGAGAAAAGAATAGGCGTAATAGCGACATTGTTGGAAAAAGTCCCTTTATACGAACAGGCAAGATGTACAAGAATAAAGGAAAGGCTTTATTCCAACCTCAAGGAGTTGGATTTTGAGGAAATAGATGAGAACCGATTGGAACAGGAAATGATTTACTACATGGAAAAACTGGACATAACGGAAGAAAAGGTAAGGTTAAGGCAACATATGGACTATTTTCTCGAATGCATGTCGAAAGAGGAAACACAAGGCAAGAAACTGGGATTCATAGCTCAGGAAATGGGTAGGGAAATCAATACTTTGGGTTCCAAGGCCAACGATGCGGATTTACAGATGATAGTTGTAAAGATGAAGGATGAGCTGGAGAAAATAAAGGAACAGTTGGCAAATATACTGTAATACAAAATGACAAAGCGTTTATTTTGTCTTGTCGCATGCTGGTTGGGATTGTCCCTTGCGGGATTTGCCCAAATAGAGACGGAAACGGAACAGGCCGCCTATTTGCAGGAAAACGGCAAGATACAGGAGGCAATCAGCATTTACAAAGACCTTGTGAAGCGATACCAAAGCGAACAAACATATCTGCTATTGTGCGATGCGTTGATTAAAGCCAATCAGTATGAGGATGCGGAGTCATATCTGAAAAAGGCCGTCAAAAAATATCCCGACCAGATAAAATTCCCTGTCGAACTGTTTTTGCTGTATGAAAAGGAAAAGGAAAACAAAAAGGCGGAAAAGTTGTTTTCCAAAATGCTGAAGGAACTGCCGGCCAACAATACGGAGATTATGAACATGGGCAATGCCTTTTTTGAGAATCGTCATTTCGAACAGGCAAAGCAGGTGTTCCTAAGGGGGAGAGAGTTGCTGGGAAACCCCACTCTTTATTCGTGGCAGTTGGGCTCAATTTACATGCAGGAAAAAAACTACAAGGCAATAGCAAGGGAATATCTGCTTCAACTGGAAAAAAATCCCAAACTGCTCGCCAACATAGAAGCAAACATTGCAGGTCTGTTAACAAAGGGAGAACCGGAATTGGCGGAGGAAATCGAAAACGAATGGAAAAAAATCAGCTCTTCCAATCCTGACAACCCCTATTTTGCACAATTCGGAATATGGCTTTATTCGCAAACCGGCAAACTTGACAAGGCTTTTGAAATGGCCGGGCAGGTGGATAGAAAGTTTGAGAACAACAATGGAATATCCATGTTCGCTCTTGCGGAAGACCTGAGCAACGCAAAATATTTCAGACAGGCGGAAAAAGCTTTGGAATACATGATGGCCAAAGGGCAAACCAATGCGTTCTATGAACGCAGCAGGATATTGTATGCCCTAACGGTTTACGAACGGTTCGTTTCTGAAAATGACAAAACGGATAAAGAAACAAACAAAGTGAGGGAAGTCCTCTCCTCCACGCTGGAACAGTTCGGTTATACGAGACAGACGTTCGATTTGATAGTTTCTCTTGCGGATGTTTTGGCCAACCATGCTTCGGATGCCCAGTCTGCGGTCGACATGTTGGAGAGAGTGCAAAACGACAGGTCCTTCAGTTCGGAACAAAGAGGGGAATTGAAACTGATTTCGGCAGAAATATATCACAGAAACGGAGACAGCTGGCAGGCAAGTCTGTTTTGTTCTCAAGTGGAAAAGGAATGCAAGAACGGTCCTGTTGCAGACAAGGCCAAATTCTTCAAAGCCGTATTGAGTTACTACAAAGGCGAGATGGAATGGGCGTTGTCGCAGTTCAAGGCTTTGAGAAGTTCTACCTCAAAGCTGATATCCAATGATGCCATGGAGTACAGCGTTTTGATACAGGAAAACATGGATGAGGACAGTTCTTTTTCCGCCCTGCAACTTTTTGCACTTGCCGGACAGGAATTCGATTACGGAAACTACGCGGGAGCTGAAGCCTATCTGGACAGCATAGAAGAAAGATATTTTTACCACAGCCTGTTTGACGAGGTTCTGTTGTTCAGAGCCGAAATAGCGATGCGTCAACAGGATTATGCGTCTGCCGACAGCCTTTTGAACGAACTGCTGATGAAATACCCTTATGACCTGACGGCAGATGACGCGATAATGTACCTGGCGTTCATTTCTGAGGAATATTACAAAGACAAAGAAAAGGCCAGACAATACTACCAACGGATAATATTGGATTACCCGAACAGCCTTTATGCAACCAGAGCGAGGGAAATGTACAGCAGGCTGAGCAAATAAAACATTTGAAATCCCTTTCCTCGTTTCGGAAAATTCTTTTCAGGATACATTTTTTTCTTTTCTGAAAAGATTTTCCGGACATTATCGATTGCCATGCCGTCAAAAGTTTGTACTTTTACACTTTCGTTTTTGCAAGAAATAATGGTTTGGAATGAGACTCGTTTTTTTTACCGTAATATTTTCTTTGTTTGTTTGCACGAATCTGTTTGCACAGGACGATGATTACGGCGTCTTTGTGGAGTTTGAGAGAAACTACGACAGTTTGTTGCAAGGCTATTACATGAAGCAGATTGCAAAGGTTCGGACTCAGAAATACGATTACAAGCAGGACTATTCTTTTGTCAGTGCCGCTTCCGTTCCGGACAGTGTCATGGCAGGAAGGCTGAAGGCCATTCCTTCGGTCATTCCCTTGACCTACAACGACAAGGTGAGAGCCCATATAATATATTATGTTGACAAGATTGGGGACAGAGTCGGCGTAATGCTCGGACTGAGCAGATACTATTTTCCTATTTTCGAGAACATTCTGGACAGAGTGGGAGTTCCGAGCGAGTTGAAGTATCTTGTGGTCATAGAGTCAGCATTGAATCCAAGAGCCGTTTCACGTGTAGGGGCGACCGGTTTGTGGCAATTCATGTATGCCACCGGCAGAATGTATGATTTAAGGGTCAATTCGGTCGTTGACGACAGGCGCGACCCCATAAAGTCCACGCTTGCCGCGGCAAAGTATCTCAAGGACCTGTACGGCATATACAATGACTGGACTCTGGCCTTGGCGGCCTACAACTGCGGACCGGGAAACGTAAACAAGGCCATCAGACGTTCCGGCAAGGACGACTTTTGGGGCATTTACGATTTTCTTCCGAGAGAAACACGCAGTTATGTGCCGGCATACATAGCCGCGACCTATGTCATGAATTATTACAAGGAGCACGGAATAAAGGAAGAAAAAATATCCTATCCGTATTCTCTGATTACCGATACGATAATGGTGAGGAAGGATGTGCATTTCGGCCAGATATCATCGGTATTGAACATACCGTTCGAACAGTTGAGGGATTTGAATCCGCAATACAAAATGGACATGATTCCTGGTGCTCAGGGAAATTACAGTCTGAAGATGCCGCTCAGATACATCAACGATTACATAAGTCTGGAGGACAGCATATCCAATTATGACAGAGCCAAATATTTCGAAGATGAGAAGAACGGGGAGGAACTTTTGGACGGAGATGAAGTGGAATACCGTTACAGGACGGTTTATCACAAGATAAGAAGAAACGAAACATGGTCCTCGATAGCGAGAAAGTACGGCGTAAACGTATCCGACCTGAAAAAATGGAATCCAAAGGCAAGCAGAAAACGGTATCTGTATGCCGGTCAGCTTCTTGCGGTGAAACAAAAAGAGGCTTACAAGAAACAGGTGACGGCTTCGGCACAGACGGAAGACGAAACGAAGGTGTCTGTCGAAAAATCTTTGCTATCTTCGGACAATCAGGCGATAGACAACCAGCCTACCGCAGAGGAAGTAATAAAGAAGACAAGCGGACAAAAGCCTAAGCAGACGATAGTAAAACACAAGGTCAAAAAAGGCGAGACGGTCGGTAAGATAGCGAAGAAATACGGGGTGAGCGAAGCCCAGATACGCAAGCTGAACAACATGAGTCTCAAGTCCTCCTCACGCATAAAGGCGGGACAGGTTTTAAGGATAAAATAGACTTTCGAAAGTCTGATGACATGCAAAATAATCGTAAGAACAGCCATGTTATTCGACATCCGTATTCAATTACCGCCGGTTCGGTAACTTTTTTATAAAAAAGATTTATAACTTTGCACCGTTATGAATGATGAGCAAGTAGTGATAAACGGGATTGTTTTTGAAAAGACGGTGAGCAGTCGGGAACTGGAACAAATAAACATAAGTCTGGCAAAACGCATATCGCAGGATTATCGTGACAGGATGCCTACATTTTTGGTTGTTCTGAACGGTGCGTTTATGTTTGCCGCCGACTTGTTGAGGAGAATTGAGGTGGAGTGCGAGGTTTTCTTTGTAAAGTTGTCCTCATATCAAGGAATGGAAAGCACGAAAAGGGTTGAAACATTGTTGGGGCTTCCGGATGATTTGGAGAACAGGGATATCGTGATAATAGAGGATATAGTTGACAGCGGGTTTACCATGAGTGAGTTGAGACGTATGCTGAAGGAGAAGAACGTAAATTCGATAGAGATATGTTCCTTGATGTACAAACCTGACTGTTTCAAGGGGGATTTTACCGTTAAGTATATCGGCAAGTCCATAGGTGAGGAATTTATAGTCGGATACGGATTGGATTTGGATTCCAAGGGCAGAAACCTTGCGGAGATTTATCAAAGGAAAAACAATAAAACGGAAGAATAAATCATGCTTAATATTGCATTATTCGGAGCGCCCGGAGCAGGAAAGGGCACTCAGTCAAAGGAATTGGTAAAGAAATACAATCTGACTTATATTTCAACGGGAGATATTCTAAGGAAGGAAATAGCTGCCGGAACGGAGTTGGGATTGCAGGCAAAGGACATAATAAACCGCGGAGGACTGGTAAGCGACGAACTGATAGTGCAAATCATAGAGAAAATCATAGAAAGTGCCGACGAAGGCGGCATATTGTTCGACGGTTTTCCGAGAACGGTTGTTCAGGCTTACATTCTCGAGGGGCTGTTGCACAGGATGAACCGCCGTTTGCTTTGCATGCTCAGTCTGGAAGTCCCACGCGAGGAACTGATATCAAGAATGCTAAAGCGTGCAGCGATAGAAGGACGGGCCGACGACAACGAAGAGGTAATAAAAAACAGGTTCAAAGAATATGATGAAAAGACCCGTCCGGTTGCAGAGTTCTACAAGGCGAAAGGAATCTATTATCCGATAGACGGAGTCGGTACCATGGAAAAGGTATTTTCGCGATTGACCGAAAAAATAGAACAACTGCTGGAAACGGCTTACAGAAACATCGTACTGTACGGTATGCCGGGCAGCGGAAGAGGCACTCAGGCCAAAAAAATCGCCAAAAAGTATTCCCTCGTATATATATCCACGGGCGCGATGATAAGAGAGGAGATAAAGAACCAAACAGAGACCGGAAAGATGTGCGCTCCTTACATAGAGGCAGGCGACAATGTTCCGGATGAAATAGCAATCCGCCTGATAGAAAAGAAAATACAGGAAAACCCTGCCGCAAAGGGATTCGTCTTCAAGGGATTCCCTTCGACATACGTGCAGGCCTACATATTGGATGGCATATTGGAAAGGGTGCATTCTTCGGTAACATGTGCCGTAGAGATAAATTCCAATCCTATTCAGTGCGTCAAAAGGCTTAACGCAAGAAACAAAACAGAAGACAGAAGGGTTTATGACCGAAATACCGACATAATAATCCACAGGCTCGAGACCTACGAGAGCTGTTCCAACAAGGTAAGGGAATATTACAGAAACAAGAACAAGTATTACAGCGTCAACGGAGATCAGGATATGGAATTGGTATTCAAAAGTCTTTGCGACACCGTTGACAATGCCTTGAGAAAATCATAACCAAAACACATACGGAATTGGCTTCAAATTTTGTTGACTACGTAAAGGTCTGCTGCCGTTCGGGTAAGGGAGGCGCCGGAAGCGCTCATCTGTTGAGAACAAAAGGAGACGCAAAGGGAGGACCCGACGGAGGAGACGGCGGAAGAGGAGGACATGTCATCCTGCGGGGTAACAAACAGTATTGGACGCTTCTGCACCTTAAATACACCAAACACCTTATAGCCGAAGCGGGAGGAAACGGCGGCGAAAACAGACTGCACGGCAAAAACGGGAAAGACGTTATTGTGGATGTTCCGCTCGGTACGGTTTGCAGGGATTGCGAAAGCGGAGAAACGGATTGCGAAATAATAGAGGACGGACAAACTGCCATAATAGCCAAAGGCGGACGAGGCGGACTGGGTAACGATCATTTCAAATCGCCTACAAACCGTACTCCGCGTTATGCCCAACCGGGAGAAGACGGAGTGGAATCATGGAAAATCATAGAGCTGAAAATATTGGCTGATGTGGGATTGGTGGGCTTTCCGAACGCAGGAAAAAGCACCCTACTCAGCGTGGTATCCGCCGCAAAACCCGAAATAGCCGACTATCCGTTCACCACTCTGGTACCGAATCTCGGAATGGTGGCATACAGAGCCGACAAATCGTTCGTCATGGCAGACATACCCGGCATAATAGAGGGTGCATCCGAAGGAAAAGGCCTCGGATACAGATTCCTGCGGCATATAGAAAGAAATTCGGCTCTGTTGTTCATGATACCCTGCGACAGCAATGACATAAAAAAAGAATATGAAATACTCGAAGGGGAACTGGCCAACTACAATCCCGAACTTCTGGACAAGGACAGACTGTTGGCCATTACCAAGTGCGACATGCTGGATGAGGAAATGATAATGCAGATGAAAGAACATTTGCCTCAAAACATCAGGTCGGTATTCATTTCTTCCGTAACGGGGATGAACATACAGAAACTCAAGGATATGATATGGGAAACATTGAACGAGGGGAATGGAACATCTGATAAATATTGACAAACGGCTTTTCTATGCGATAAACGGAACACGCACTGAATTCCTTGACTGGTTTTTTGCCGTTGTTTCCTCCCACTTGTTTTTCGGAATAGTTGTAGTATTGTTTTTTGTGTATCTCTCGCTTACCCGTTTCAGAAAACGATGGTGGGTTTGCGTTGTTCTTATTGCCGTATGTTTTGCCTTGAGCGACAGGATTTCGGTAATGTGTTTCAAGGATGTGTTCGAAAGGCTTCGTCCCTCGCACGCGCTCGAAGGTGTTTTCCTTGTAAAGCTCAAAGGGACGGAACTGATTTACGACAGCAAGGGAGGCTTGTACGGTTTCGTGTCTTCACATGCGGCGAACGCCTTTTGTCTTAGTACGGTCTTTACAATGCTTGCAAAAAAACGGAAAACGACAGGTGCAATAAGTTTGTTATGGGCATCCGTAACCGCTTATTCGAGAATATACTGCGGAGTTCATTACCCGGCAGATGTATTTTGCGGTGCACTGTTGGGAGTTGCACTCGGTATTGTCATCTATTATACGTACGCATTCATTGTCAGAAAAACTGAATACGGAATACCGGAAAACAAAACTTGATTCCGTTTTTTTCTTTTCTGAAGATATTTTTCCCTTTTCTGAATTCATTTTTTTCTTTTCTGAATCCAATTTCGGCATACAAAATTCACACAAAGCAACATGGTTGTTTAAAATAATTTTATTACCTTTGCAGGGTACAAGTCAGTGAGTAAAAATGAGTATCTGCATTTACATCACATTTCTTTTCAAAATCTTTCTCAATATAAAGAAGAGAGATTGTTTCAATCAGGTTTTTGCCCTCATTTTTTAAGGGAAGGGATTGTTGTTTGTTCAGTTAAAAATAAATTTTCATCATTAAATATTTTGTCATATGGAATTACCTTTTGCAGAATCTTGGAGAATCAAGATGGTTGAACCTATTCGCAAGTCCACAAGAGAGGAACGCGAAAAATGGTTGGAAGAAGCACACAACAACGTGTTTCAATTGAAAGCGGAGCAAGTTTATATCGATTTGCTGACAGACTCGGGTACTGGTGCGATGTCTGACCGTCAGTGGGCGGCAATGATGGTTGGCGATGAATCTTACGGAGGTTCAAAGAGCTTTTTCAAAATGAAAGACATGATAAAAAAGCTTACGGGCTTTGAATATGTCATTCCCACTCATCAGGGTCGTGCTGCCGAGAACGTATTGTTCTCTTATTTGGTCAAGGCCGGAGACATAATTCCCGGAAACTCCCATTTCGACACCACGAAAGGACACATAGAGAGCCGTAAGGCCGTTGCATTGGACTGTACGGTGGATGAAGCCAAGGACACTCAACTTGAAGTTCCGTTCAAGGGTAACGTATGTCCGAAGAAATTGGAGAAGGCTTTGGCCGAACACAAGGACAAGATACCGTTCATAATAGTTACCATTACCAACAACACTGCCGGCGGACAGCCTGTTTCAATGGAGAACCTTCGTCAGGTAAAGGAGATAGCGGACAAGTACAACAAGCCCGTATTGTTTGATTCTGCCCGTTTTGCGGAAAACGCTTACTTTATCAAAGTAAGGGAAAAGGGATATGAGAACAAGACGATAAAGGAAATTGTCAAGGAGATGTATTCCTACGCTGACGGAATGACGATGTCGGCAAAGAAAGACGCCATAGTAAACATGGGAGGATTCATAGCTACAAACAAATCGGAGTGGTATGAAGGTGCGAAAACGTTCTGCATTCCTTTCGAAGGTTATCTTACTTACGGGGGAATGAACGGACGTGACATGGAAGCGTTGGCGGTAGGCTTGGATGAGAACACGGAATTCGACAATCTGGAAACCAGAATCAAACAAGTAGAGTATTTAGGCAAGAAATTGGATGAATACGGCATACCTTACCAGCGTCCTGCCGGCGGACACGCAATATTCGTTGATGCGGACAAGATATTGACTTGTGTTCCGAAGGAAGAATTTCCTGCACAGACTCTTACCTGTGAACTTTATCTTGAAGCCGGAATAAGAGGTTGTGAAATCGGATACTTGTTGGCCGACCGTGATCCGGTGACACGTAAGAACAGATTCAACGGTTTGGACTTTGTCCGTTTGGCAATACCGAGAAGAGTTTACACAAACAATCACATGGATGTCATAGCGGCTGCATTGAAAAACGTTTACGACCGCAGAGAGCAGATAACGCGCGGAGTGGAAATAACATGGGAAGCGGAGTTGATGCGTCACTTTACCGTTCAATTGAAAAGATTGGGCAAATAGAGCGAATAAATTCTACGTACAAAAGAACGGGTGTGCCCATGCGGCATTCTCGTTCTTTTTTTCTTATTTTTGCAGCCGTCATTCAATAGAAAAATATGAACAAGATTGTCTTTTGGTTCAGAAATGCGAGGAACGCATCTTTGGTACAGAGTTTCATGCCGTCGGTTTTGGCTGTCTTTATTGCAATGCAAAATGACGGATTCAATATTTTTCTCTCCATTCTTGCAGTATTGGGAGTAATGCTTGTACATCTTGCCATGAATCTTGCGGACGACTATTTCGATTACCGGGTGAACACTTCCTCTTCACGCAAAGAACTGAACAGACAAGGCATAAGGGCAAGGCTCGTAAAATACCCTTATCTGACAAACGGGAAAGCCGATTTGAAGGATTTGAAATCGGTAATAATCGCATTGCTTTGTGTTGCCGCCCTTTTGGGAGGTGTAATATATTTTTTCAGACAAGACTGGAGGATAATCCTGATAGCATCGACAGCCTTGTTTTTAGGGATATTCTATTCCGCCCCACCGTTTAAGTTCAGTTACAGGGGGCTTGGTGAACTTGTTATCGGCATAATGTTCGGACCTCTTTTGATGACAGGCGTTTACATCGCTTCATGCGCGAACATGGACAATACCATAATTACGGCATCCCTTCCTATAGGACTATTGGTCATAAACATAGTTTTCACACACAGCTACATAGACATGAAAGCCGACGAAGCAGACAACAAGATGACCTTTGCAAGACTGTTGAAAACAAACAAGGCCAACCTTACGGCCTGTTATATCTTCAATTTTCTTCCTTTCGTGCTGATTGTTGCAGGTGTTATCGCAGGGTATCTTCACTGTCTGTATCTGTTTACCCTTCTGGTTCTGCCAAGATGCGTATGGCTTGTATGGTCCCTGCACAAGTTCGCGGCAAAAAGGGAAATAGACCTTGACAAACCTGCATGGTATCTGGGCAGAATGGAAAACTGGGAAAAAATAAAAAAGGAAAACATAGGGTGGTTCATGATAAGATGGTATTGTGCCCGCAACATAATTTCAGCTTTCTGCACCATAATCATAATTATAAACATAATACTGTTTTTATGGCTTTAAAACAAATGGTTTATCTTGCGCAATGGTTTGTCAAAGCCAGATTTTTTGGAATCAAGCGCCCTTTGCAAAGCGTGGTATTCATATCCGACAAGTGCAATCTGGCATGCAAGCATTGCAGTGTGTACAATTACGAAAATCCGAACGTAAAGACATTTGAACAAATCAAACAGGAATTGGAGTACTGTTACGGTTTGGGGTCACGATTCGTGGATTTCGAAGGCGGAGAACCATTTATATGGGAAGACAATGGCAAAAGGATTGACGATCTTGTGGATCTGGCCAAATCAATAGGTTTTTTCTCCTGTACAATCACCACTAACGCACAGCGCGAATTCAAGAACTCACGGGCCGACAGCATTTGGGTCAGTCTTGACGGCATAGGACAATATCATGAGCAGATACGCGGCAAGGGAACCTTTGAACGGCTGGAGAAAAACATCGCAAGCTGCAATCACAAGGCCCTTTCGGTAAACATGGTCATAAACACGCTGAATTATCAGGCCGTGGGAAAAACGATAGAATACGTAAAGAAAAACCCGTACATCAAATCCATTTCGCTGAACTTCCATACACCGTTCAAGGGAACGGAATACCTGGCCTTGGACCAAAATAAAAAAGCCGAAATAATAGACATGATAATTTCATACAAGAAAAAATCATATCCGATAATGAATTCGGTTGCCGGACTGAAAAAAATGAAAAACATGGACTTTAAACCTCAGTGTTGGGTAACAAATTTCATTTTCTCAGACGGCACTAAGAAAACGCAATGCATAGGAAACGAAGAGGGTGTTTGCGACAAATGCGGCTTTTGTATGGCGGGAGAGATGAACGCCTTGTTCAATTTTCATCCCGGTACGGTAATCGCAGGTCTTAAAT
>DXGG01000139.1 GCA_019114015.1 Candidatus Onthomorpha intestinigallinarum
GCGCATCCGTATTGCATACATACAAATCAACACCCTTGATCCCTTTGTCGTACATATGATTTACGGCGTTGGTTCCGGCTCCTCCGACACCAAGGACCTTTATGAAGGAAGAAGGTTTCGCTTTTTCAACATTGAGTATTTCACCACAATTTACTATGTTTTCTTCACGTATTTGTTCATCCATAATCTTTATTATTTTGCTACACTCTACCAAGAGTGTAAAATTACTACATTATTGTTTTCCGTTTAATCTCTTTTTCGGGTAATTGTCAACAAACCGTTGTTAATAGTTGCTGTCGTTTAATATCTTGTCTAAAAAATCCCTTATGCGTTTTGCAAGGCTGTTCTTTTTTTCCTCGTTTTTGTCAGGTTCCTCTTTTTCAACGGTTTCAATACGAGTATCTTCATCTTTTTTCTCTTCATGATTATCTTCTTCCTCCAGATATTGAAAACCTTTAAGAATCAAACCTATGCCGGTGGCATGCATGGGATTCTTCATTTCATCCGTTATTGTTCCTTTCAAATGTTCGTGAGGTGTGCCTATTCTTGCGTCCAGACCGGTGAGAAATTCCGTGAGACTAACTATGTTTCTTGTACTTGCACCGCCTCCCGTAAGTACAATGCCGGCTATCAGTTTTTTGCCGAAATCCGTATTGTGTATTTCATATGCCACTTGTTCCAATATCATTTCGACGCGGAACTTTATTATTTTCGTCAGGGTTTGAACCGATATCTCCCTTGCAGGTTTGCCCCTGAATCCCGGGATAGAGATTATTTCATTTTGGGAATTCTCCGTTTCCAAACAGCTTCCGAAATTTATTTTCAATGCTTCTGCCTGCGTTTTTATTATGGAACAACCGCTCTTTATGTCTTCCGTTATTACGTTTCCAGCAAGAGGAATCACCGCCGTATGTCTTATTATGCCTTCGTGAAATATGGCTATGTCGGTCGTTCCTCCGCCTATATCGACCAAACAAACTCCGGCATCCTTTTCCTGGTCGTCAACAACGGCCTCAGCCGAGGCTATGGGTTCCAATATAAGGTTCTTGACCTTGTAGCCAGCCAATTCGACACTTCGGTATATATTCTGTATGTTTGTTACATTACCGGTTATTAAATTGAAATTGCCTTCAAGACATTTGCCCACTCTGCCGACAGGATCAATGGTGCTCGTGTCACCGTCAACACTGTAACTTTGCGCTATGACATGTATGATTCTTTCTCCAGGAGACATGAGCAGATTGTATTGGTCCTGCTCAAGCTTTTTGACATCTTCCTTGGTGATTATGTGGCCTTCTTCCTGAATCATTATGTTTCCCCTGTGCTGCTGGCTTTTGATATGATGTCCTGCTATGCCCACAAACACTTCGTCCACTTTCATGTTGGCGGTTTGTTCCGCTTGTTCGACGGCCTTTTTTATCGAATTGGCCGTACTTTCTATATTTTTTACGACGCCTTGTTCAACTCCTATCGAGGCTGTTTTGCCCATGCCTATTATTTCTATGTCGCCATTGGCGGATTTCTGTCCGATGAAAGCGGCTATTTTCGTTGTTCCGACATCTATTCCAACTACTATGTTCTTCATATTCTTAATGTTTTGATTATTTCTTTGTACAAATTGCCTGATTCTTGAATTGCAGATCGATATGACTGTATTCATCCCAACCATATTTCATAAAGCCGTCTTTATACAGATATACAAGTTTGTTGAGTTTTTTGTCCAAATCGTTCATCCCTCCCAAAGATATTACGTAATCCCCGACCTTGGGCAACAGCTCGAAACCATCCTTTTTGCTGTAATATATCTGGTCTATCTGATTGGCAAGAATTTCTCTGGAAGCCAGATTTCTGGCTATTTTATATACGTTGTATGTTACAGGTTCTCTCGTTGAATCTATTACCTTGCCGGCTTCGAGTTTTTCTTCGAAGTCCCCGTTGACAACTAACACATTTGCCGCACGTCCCTTTCTGGTATTGCATACCTCGGCATTGTAATCTATGTAAAATTCTTTGCCGTCTACACAATATATTCTCAAAAGAGGAATGTTTTGTTCTATTTTTATATACAGTTTTCCGGTAAGTGTGAGAAATACATTGGCGGTTTCAATCATGTTCTGGCTTCCGAGATATTTTTCAATCTCTTCCACATCAATTTCTTTACGTTTTTTCCTGTCTATATTTCCAAATCGAGACACAATCAATCGTTCTATGTCTTTACGGACTATTATATGGTCGCTGCTCCTGTAATTTATTTCGATGATTACTTTTGAGACAACAAGGTTTCTCATCGTGATGTTTGCTGCTGCTACTATCACAATTACACCTATGACGATGACAAGAAACCTTATTATCTTTTTATTCATTTTCCTTTAGCGTTTTTATTATCGGTTCAACCATTCGGTCTATGTCCCCTGCTCCCATGCTTACCAGAAGTTCCGGCTGCAATGCGCTCAGAAGCGGAAGCAATTGGTCTTTTTCCACATAGTATTTATCCATTTTACCTATCTTGTGCATTATTGTCCTTGAACTTATACCTTTTATCGGCTCTTCCCTTGCAGGGTATATGGGGAGAAGGATAATGTCGTCCAATAATTCCAGAGCTTTCGCAAATTCCTCCGCAAAGTCTCTTGTTCTGCTGTATAGATGCGGTTGGAATATGCCGCATATTCTTTTTTGAGGATACAACTGTCTCAAGGAGCTTATGGTAGTTTTTATTTCTTCGGGATGATGTGCATAATCATCGTAGTATATGTATTTGTCGCTTTTGTATTTCAGTTCAAAACGTCTTTTCATCCCTGCGAAACTTTGCAGTCCTGCCCGTATTTCATATTCGTTTGCACCGAGAGAGAAAGCTATTCCCATTGCCAGAACGGCATTTTCAATGTTGTGAATACCGGGATAATTCATCCGCATATCGTAATATACTTTCTCGGGAGTATGATAGTCGAAGTAGAATGCTCCATTGCTTGTTCTTATGTTCCATGCATAATAATCGCTCTCCAAATCGGAAAGGGAATATGTCATTGTGGTCGTATTGTCCGGAGTTGTCACGTCAAGACCCTGCTTTAGGAATATTTTTCCATCCGGTTTTGTGAGATTGACGAACTGAGAAAAGGCTTCTTTCAGATTGTCCAGATTTTTGTAAATATCCAAATGGTCCGCCGCTATAGATGTAACGGCACTTATATATGGTCTCAACTGCAAGAACGAGCGGTCGTATTCATCCGCCTCCACTACAACAAAATCGGATTTGTCATCAATCAAGACATTGCTTGAAAAATTGTTGGAAATACCTCCAAGAAAGGCACTTGCACCCATATTGCTTTTGTGCAACAAGTGTGCAATCATGCCGCTCGTTGTGGTTTTCCCGTGTGAGCCTGAAACGGCTATGACCTTTTTTTCATTAGCGATTTGTCCCAATATTACGGAACGCTTCACACACGGAATGTTGTGTTCCAGAACATGTTGCAGAATCTTGTTGTCCGTTCCTATGGCCGGAGTGTAAATTGCCAAATCGACATTGTGCGGGATATGTTCCGTCATTTCCTGATATGTAATCAATATTCCTTCCCGTTCCATTTGTCTTGTCAGTTCGGTACAAACCCTGTCGTAACCGTAAACCACGTTTCCGGTCTGTTTAAGGTAACGGGCAATTGCGCTCATGCCTATACCCCCTATGCCTATGAAATAATATACCTTGCCCTGCATTTATTTCCTTATTATTTTTTCTATTTCTTCAACTATTCTTTCATCTGCATTTCTTATTCCCAACGCTTTTATGTTTTTCGACAGTTCGTCTCTTAAACCGATGTTTTTTACAAGAGTGTCCAATCGTTCTATCAAGTGCTCTCTTGAGTCAATGTCCCTCACCATCAAGGCAGCGTGTTTTTCTGCCAGTGAATTGGCATTCTTGGTCTGATGATCCTCCGCAACATTGGGCGAAGGAATGAGAATACAAGGTTTTCCTACTATACATAGTTCGGAAATGGCTATGGCTCCCGCCCGTGAAATTATTATGTCCGCCAATGAATAGGCCTGTTCCATTTCATATATGAAATCGTAAACCTTTATCAGAGGAGTGTTCAGGCGTTCCGTTTCGGTCTTTGCGCGTTGATGAAAGCTTTTTCCGGTTTGCCAAATGAGCTGGATGTCGTTTTGAATGAAATAATCCAGATTCTGTATTATGCTCTCATTGATTGTCAAGGCTCCAAGGCTTCCCCCGATAACCAGAACGGTGCATTTATCGGCATTCATTCCGAAAGTGGAAAGGCCTTTCTCTTTTTCCTGTTCGGAAAATGATTCCAATCTCGAAATGCTTTGACGTATCGGATTTCCCGTAAAAACTATTTTGTTTTCGGGAAACCATCTGCTCATGTTGTCATATGCAACGCATATCCTGTTTACTCCGGAGGCCAGCATCTTGTTTGTAACGCCAGGGAAAGAGTTCTGTTCCTGAATCAGCGTTGGTATGCCTTTGGAAACCGCAGCCTTGAGTGTCGGACCTGAAGCATAGCCTCCTACACCTATTACGACGTCGGGATTGAAGTCTTTTATTATTTTTCCGGCTTTTACCATCGAACAAATCAGTTTGAACGGAAATGAAAAATTCTTCCACAGTTTCTTGCGCTGAAAGCCTGCAACAGGCAGGCCTATGATTTTGTATCCCGCCTGGGGTACCTTGTCCATCTCCATACGTCCCTTCGCACCCACGAACAATATCTCCGCCTGAGGATATTTTTTCTTTAAACAGTTTGCAATGGATATTGCGGGAAAGATATGTCCTCCCGTTCCTCCTCCGCTAATTATTGCTTTCATTTCTGTTTGTTTTTATGTCGTCTTTATCCGATTTTGTTCCGCTCCCACTGTCTTTTGATTCCGTATTTTCGTTTTCTGAATCCAAATTTTTGTTTTCAGAATCCGTTTTCCTCTTATTTGATTTCGCGTCTATGCTGAGCAACAAACCCAGTCCAAAACTGCTCAATATTAAAGAAGTTCCTCCATAACTTATGAAAGGAAGCGTTTGTCCGGTCACAGGTATTATCGTTGTGGCAACCATGATGTTGATCATGGCCTGCAAAATGATGATAAGTCCGATTCCTATGGCAAGGTAAGAACCAAACAGACCCGGCGCGTTGCGACTTATTTTGATGGAACGATAGAAAAGAATCATATACAGTATTATTATAGTCCCTCCCAAAAGCAAACCGCCTTCCTCAAGTATTATGGCAAAAATAAAGTCATTGTGCGATTCATTCAGAAATCTGCCTTGTTCGGTATTACCTATGCCTTTGCCCAATATTCCTCCGGTAGCTATTGCCATTTTTGCAGTATTCGGCTGGTTATTTTCCGTTTTGTCATTGTCTATGAAATTTTCTATGCGATTAACCCATGTATCGCCTCGTCCTATTATTTTGGGATTTATCTCGTTAATGAGAAAAACAACAAACAGAGCAACAATGCCTAATCCTATCGTGCACAACATGTGCTTTATTTTTGCTCCTGCAATAAACATCATTATCAAACAGCAACCGAACAGAAGAAAAGCGGTGGATAAGTTCTGCGGAAAAATCAACATGGACACGAAAATTATTTGACCTACGAGTATTGAGAAGTTTTTGGAATCCTTTATGCCTTCTTTAAGGATGGACAAGCGATGTGCAACATATATTATCAACAAATATTTTACTATTTCTGAAGGTTGGAACTGACCTATAAAAGGCAGCACTATCCATCTGCTTGCCGCCTTTCCGAAGATTCCGCCTATGAGAAGCGTTATTGCCAACAACATGATAGAAAAACCGTACATTATGTTGGAATATTTGGAGTAATACTTGTAGTTTATCAAATGGAAAACATAGGTTACAAAAAAACCGAAAGTCAATATAAAAAAATGCTTTCTAAACATGCCGAATATGTTTCCTCCCTGGTTTTCATATACGGTTTTTCCCATACTGCTGAAAACCAAGACAAGAGAAACGAGCATGAACAGCAGATAAACTATCCATATTATCTTGTCTCCTTTTATCTTCAGATTAACTTTGTTTTTTAACATATCATTACAATGATCGCACTAAGTGAGCAAAATTGTTTCCTTTCAATTCTATGTCTTCTTCGTTCCCGCTTGCCGGAGAATAAACGACGAAATCCGGAGCGGAAGCAAAATAATATGCCGTTTTAACGGCCGAATCCAAATCTTCAGCCTGAATCACGTTTGTTAATCCGGTAAATAGCTGGGAAATACTGTTGCTTTGTTTCGATATTATAATAAGAGTATGAACCTTTTGTTTGACGATGTTTTTCATGTTTGACAATTGTTTGCAGTCGCCGTTGAACTCCAATATCCATATTACGGGATTGGATGTCATTTCGAGAGTAAACCATGAGGAATTACTCGTTATGCTTTTGGCATCGTCTATATAATTCACGCCTTTTATCGTAGCGATTATTTCGTTCTTGTGTTTGAAACAACTTTTGTCCACAAGCATGTTTCTAAGCGTATTGTTACGGCTTTTGAATACGTCCTCGTAATTGCGTTCCGAAAGGGTTTGTGGGATGTATTTCCTTCCCTGAGTAGCCAATCTTTCTATTGTCATGGATTATCTTAGTTTTAATGTTAATATTGTTGTTACTGCCAATATGATGCAAACAATCATGAATCTTTGTACGATTTTGGGCTCTGCATAGCCTTTTTTCTGATAATGGTGATGCAGCGGAGCCATAAGGAACAGCCTTTTGCCTTCGCCATATTTTTTCTTTGTCATTTTGAAATATGAAACCTGCATGATTACAGACAGATTCTCGGCAATGAATATGCCGCACATTATTGGTATAAGGAGTTCTTTTCTTATCAATATTGCAAAAACGGCAATAATTCCGCCGATTGCCAAAGAGCCAGTGTCTCCCATAAATATCTGTGCAGGATAAGTGTTGTACCAAAGAAAGCCGAGAGTTGCTCCAACAAAGGCGGATATGTATATGGTCAATTCTCCGACGTTTGGTATATACATTATGTCCAAATAGTTGGCGAAAATGATATTGCCCGACACCCATGCCAGTATTGCAAGACAAGAACCGATTATAGCCGAAGTGCCGGTTGCCAGTCCGTCTATGCCGTCCGTCAGGTTCGCACCGTTGGATATTGCCGTGATGAAAAATATGACGATTGGAATGAATACAATCCATGCGTAGTTCTTGTAATCCTTTCCTGTCCATTTGATGAGCCAACT
>DXGG01000140.1 GCA_019114015.1 Candidatus Onthomorpha intestinigallinarum
TGCATGCACCGCAAAAGCAAAGAAAAGTATCGTAAAAAAAAGTATCGTTTTTCTCATATACCGTTGATTTTATAATTGTTCCGACAAAGATACGACAATAAAATGACAAAAATCCCTCATGTACAAAAAAAACGGAGGGAAAGAGACTGTCTCGAGTCCCTTTCCCTCCGAACTTGTCTTAAATCCGAGGAATGCCTCTTATTTCTTCTGTGCAGGATCCATGGATGCAGGTTTCAAGGAAACCCTTACATACTGGTCATGCTTCAAATACTTGGCTGCAACAGCCTTAAGGTCTTCAACCGTCAAGGCATTTACTGCCGCAGTGTATTCCTCCAATGTCTGCAACTGATAACCATACCACTTGCTTCCCATGATTACAGAACTCCAGTAACCGTTGTTTTCCAAGCTGGTCTGACGTTCCTTTATCAACTGTTCCTTAACCTTCTGCAAGTCTGTTTCAGTAGGTCCTTCTGCTATTATCTGGTCGAACACCTCGAAAGTAGCCTCGGTCAATTTGTCAACCGTTGAAGGATCACAAGTGTAATAACACATTGTGGCTGCCTCTGCCTTTGGATACTTGTCATAACTCAAACTGAACGAAGGTGAATAAGTGCCACCCAACTTTTCACGTATAACCTCAACAAGCTTTATGGAACATACGTTGTTCAAGGCTTTTGTAGCCAGGCGTTCCTTGTCGCTCCAATCAAAAGGATTGACGTATGTTATTGTCATCAAGCCCTTGTTGGCCTCGCCCTTGTAAACGTTCTTGTCAACGACACCTTTTGCAAATGCACTCGAACGGTCCTGCCATTTCTCCGCAGACTTTCCGTTTGAAGAAGGCATACCTCCTATGTATTTCTCTATCAAAGGCAACATCTTCGCCTCGTCTATGTTTCCTACGAACGTGAAGGTGAAATCGGATGCATCAGAGAACCTTTCCTTGAATATCTTAAGCATCTTGTCTATGTTCATCTGCTTCAACTGAGCCTCGGTAGGAATAACTATCGTACGCTTGTCGTTAGGATACATTGCCTTTATCCATTCCATCTGGAAAGCAAACTCAGGCATGTTCTTAAGCATGTTTATCTGGGTTTTCAACTTGTCAATAGTATTGTCCAATACCTCTTTTTCGGCTCTTGGAGCGGTGAAATACAAGTACATGTACTGCAACATTGTCTCAAAGTCTGCAGGAGAACAACTTCCGCTAATACTTTCCGACAAGTCGTCTATGGAAGGCGTCAAACCTACGGTCTTGCCAGACAAGAACTTCTGCAACTGGGAATTGTTGTATGTTCCTATACCGCACTGGTCTATTATGCTTGCCGCAAAATTGACGTTGACAATATCCTTGTCATCGTAAAGAGATGCACCACCTGCAGACTGTGCATTAACCAATATCTGGTCGTTCTTGAAATCCGTAGACTTCAATATAACCTTTGCTCCGTTTGAAAGCACATATTCGGTATAGTCGAACTTCTCATCCTTCTTTGTGCTTACAACCTTGCCCGCCTTAGGTTCCTTAGCCAAGAAAGGTTCTACCTTAACATTGTCAACCCATGCCTTGGTGTCGGCTTTCTTACACTTGTTTATCAACTTCAATACATCTTCTTCCTTTGGAACCTTAACACCCTTTTTCTCCGGCATTGATATGGTGCAGATGAAGTTCTCATCGGTTATCCATTGAGATATCAATGCGTTGACTTCATCAAGAGTGATGTCGTCCATCAAGGCCTTAGCCCACTTGTTTTCGAATATCGCACCCGGCATAGGGTCTCCTTCCAAAAAGTAATCAACAAGCTGGGACGCTATTCTGCTGCTCTCTGTCTTTGTCTCCTCCTTTGCAGCCCTTGCATAGGATGTCAACAATGCATCCTTGGCTCTGTCCAACTCTGTCTGAAGGAATCCGTGTTGTTGCAATCTTCTGTTCTCCATCATGACAGCCTCTATGGCCTTCATGACTTTGCCTTCCTTCGCATTGATGTATATCTGGTAAGCGGAAACAGGTCTTGCCAAAAAGTCTCCGTATCCTGCATAGGCTCCCATGTAAGGACATGTCTTCTTCTCACCCAACTCTGACAATCTGCTGTTGAACATATTCTCAAACAATCCGTAAAGCAAGTGTTGTTCACGGAAATCGCCTATTGTCTTTACCGGTTTAGAAGGGTGCTTGTAGAAAATCTGTACCGAAGTGGAAGTAGCCTCCTTGTCGGTTGCAACACACAACAAAGGCTCAACGTTATTGTCTATGGTGTAGGTAGGTCTTACGGTAGGAGTACATGGAGCGGAAGTCATGGTGAAATAGTCTATCACCTTCTGTTCCATTTCATCCGCATCAAAATCACCGACAACTATGACCGCCATGTTGTCCGGTCTGTACCATTTCTTATAAAATCCTCTTATGTCGTCATAAACGAAGTTCTGAAGACGGTCCAATGTTCCGATAGGAAGTCTCTCTGCATACTTCGAACCTTTCAACATGGTACCCCATGTCTTGGCTCTAAGTCTCTCTGCACCTCCCTGGCTCATTCTCCACTCCTCTATGATGACACCTCTTTCCTTGTCTATCTCTTCACCCGTCATCAAGGCTCCTTCTGCCCAGCCGTCAAGTATCTTCAATCCCATGTCGAACAATTCCTCGTCATCGGTAGGAAGCGTTACCATGTAAACCGTCTGGTCAAAACCAGTATAGGCATTTATCTCCCTGCCGAACACTATACCTTTTTTCTCCAAGGCATCAATCATGGTATTTCCCGGATACTGTTTCGTTCCGTTGAAATTCATGTGCTCGGTAAAGTGAGCCAAACCCACTTCATTGGGTTCCTCCAAAACAGAACCGGCATTTACCGCAATCTGAAATTCCGCCCTGTTTGCAGGCTTGTTGTTGGCTCTTACATAATAGGTAAGTCCGTTCGGCAATTTTCCGGTACGAACCTTTCCGTTCAATTTGATTTGCTCGTTAAGGTCTATATCCGCAGCCTTCTTGTTCTGAGCAAATCCCGTCGTGACCAATAGGAAACACAACGCCAATGCTAAAAAAACTCTATTTTTCATAGCTGTAATTTGTTTGTTTATTACTGTTTGTTTGACTATTTTGTTCATTGTCATACTCCAATATGTCTCCGGGCTGACACTCCAACACCTCGCACAACGCCTCCAGAGTGGAAAAGCGTATGGCTTTCGCCTTGCCCGTTTTCAGTACGGATATGTTCGCAGGAGTTATGTTCACCCTTGCCGAAAGCTCGTTGAGTGAAATCTTGCGTTTTGCCATCATTACATCCAGATTAACAACTATCCCCATACCTGTACTAAACCGTTAAATCGTTTTCTTCCTGCAACCTTAATCCTTTTCTGAAAACCTCTATAAGCACAAAAAACAGAAGTCCCACAAGAATATAATCCCATGCCACACTGCCTATGCCGTTCATCGGAACAATGGACATACCCTCTATGCTTACGTATCTTTGCAGAAACAACTTATCCAAATAATAAACCAGCAACTCAATGAAAGGCATGATGACAAATCCTGCCGATATGTATCTCAACCGCACTATGTTCTTCTTGGTAAACACACAACGACCTATCGAATCCTTATCTGCCTTGTAGGATTTGTAAACGCTGTTTACTATGTTGCGTATCAGGAACAGAACGAATATGAAAAATATGGTTCCAAGATTAAGTGCAACGACATAAAGCATCCGATGAAGAACAACTACCGGATGTTCGTCAACCCCGCCGAAATAATAGGACACCTGCAAACCTACCGGCTTCATGTTTATCGTCAAGCCGTCTATGGTCGTGTTTATATCTCCCTCTATAACTATCGGCTCGGTGTTCTGCTCTATGAGAGCCAGTCCCGCAATTATATCATTGCCTTTTGTGATATTGAAAACATGCAAAACTATATTCAACACCACCAGCAAGGACGCAAGGACAAGCACCACGTCAAATATCGTCTTTATGGTTTTAAGCGTCAAAAGTCTCGTTTTCATGTTCGTTTCCTTCATCTGAATGCAAATTTATAACCTTTATTTGATTCCACCAAATATTTTTATCGTTTTTCGATATTTTTTTTTGCTTTCTCAATAAATAGTTATTGTAAATACATATCAATCAACCCCTCCGGAGCCCTTACCTTCATTAGCTTCTCATCCCTTCTGACCTCCAGTATCACAGGGTCTATTGCCGGCAAAAGAATTTCCCTGCCGTTGCAGTCTATGGACAAAAGGGGTTGCATGGTATTCTCGTAAACACCCTCTATCCTGCCTATATGCCCCTTCTGTTCATCCTCCACATCAAACCCTATGACCTCGTGAAAGTAGAAATTGTTGCCATCCAATTCGGGCAACAAATCCATCGGCAGATACAGCTCCCTTCCTATCAGCTTGTCCAAATCCTCATGCCCCACACCTGCAAACCTCACAACCGCCTTGTTGGAATTGAGCCTCAAGGTCTCTATTTCGTAAAAAACCAGACGTCCGCTTATGTCGATGTAAACCCCGTCCATGTCTTCATATTCGGCAGGAGTATCCACATCGAGGAAAAGGCTGACCTCCCCCTTGTAGCTGAAAGGCTTCAACACTCGTCCCAAATAAAAGCAGTCTTCTTTTTTCATATCAACCGTTTTTTTTGAAAAAAGGGTTGCCTTTCACACAAAGACAACCCCTCCATAATTCTTTGAATAATTCCGTAAAAGCCGCTTGCTTACTCTGCCGCAGGAGCTTCCTCGCTTGCAGGAGTTTCCTCTGCATTTGCAGCGGCAGCCTCTGCCTCTGCTTTCGCAGCTTCCTCAGCCGCCTTGGCCGCTTCCTCTCTCTTCTTCGCTATCGCCTCTGCTTTCGCAGCATTTATTTCGGCTTCCTTGGCCAATCTCGATTTTCTTTCGTTTCTTTCAGCCTCCATGCACGCATTCTTCTTTGCGGCAATCTTGGTCTGCTTCTCCGTCATCCATGCCTCAAACCTCTTGTCAGCAGTTTCCTGCGTGATAGCGCCCTTTTCGACGCCTATCTGCAAGTGTCTCTTCAACAAAGCACCCTTGTAAGACAATATGGCTCTTGCCGTATCGGTAGGCTGAGCTCCGTTTTTCAACCACTTGCAAGCCCTGTCCACATCCAACTCTATCGTTGCAGGGTTTGTCATTGGATTGTAAGTACCCAATTTTTCAATAAACTTTCCATCACGTGCTGCACGAGCATCCGCAATAACGATATGATAAAAAGGCGCACCCTTCTTACCATGACGTTGCAATCTGATTTTTACTGCCATCTGTTTTTAATTTTTAATTTTATGGTTTATAA
>DXGG01000141.1 GCA_019114015.1 Candidatus Onthomorpha intestinigallinarum
GGTTCAGTTCTCTTGAAAGCCTGTACACGTGGGTGTCCAACGGTATTATCAGCTCCCCGGGGCGGAGCAGATGCCAAAAGCCCAAATCGACCACCCCGTCGTTTCGTGTCATCCAGCGCAGGAAAAGACAAAGACGTTTGCAGGCCGATGAGGTGTCCTTTGGTATGCCTTTCTGATTGGGGAAAAGACTTATGATTTTCTCCAGTACACTCAGGACTTCAGTGAAACTTGATTCTATCGCCGTGGAATTTGATTTCATTTTTCTGGAATCAAGTTCCGTCGCAACGATTCTTGATTCCAGATCGGGGTAGTTTTCCTCAAACAGAACGGTATGGAATCTTTCACACAAACTGTAATAGTCCTCTCCCTTGAAGAAACGGTACAGACTTGACTTATCGTCCTTGTATCGCATGAATTTGCCCTGACGTATGAACTCTGTGGGGCTGCCCTCGTATTCGGCGTGAAGCCGTTCAAGCGTCTTGATTATCTGTGTTCTCTGGCCGTAGGCTATCCACGCGCTTACAAAGGCAGATATCTCCACGTCCGTTTTGTTCTTGTATCTGTGCGGAAACCGTACCGGGTCGTCCTTGATGAAGTCCTTTCGGTTGTATCTTGCGGCCAGGCTGTTCAGCAGCTGTTTCATGTTATTGTTCATCATCTCCGATAGATTCGTATATCAAATCCTGTATGTCTGTCCTGATGTTCATCTGCGATAGCTTGTTGGATTTCGCATCGGGATAAACCCTGTTGGAAAGGAAGATATATATCAGGTCTTCTTTCGGATCGACCCACAGGTATGTGCCTGTGAATCCGCTGTGTCCGAAACTGCTCTCGGATGCGTATGGAGATGTGTGGACGGAGCGGCCTTCAATCAGCGGCTTGTCGAATCCGAGGCCGCGGCGGTTGTCGTACTTTTCGTAATATCTTTTGTTGAATACCTTGATTGTGTGGCTCTTGAGGTATTGTTTGCCGTCGTATTCCCCTCCGTTGAGGAGCATGCTGCACAAGGCTGCGAGGTCTTCGGCGTTGGAGAACAGTCCCGCGTGGCCTGCTACTCCTCCGTTGATTGCGGCCGTCTCGTCGTGGACGAATCCCTTGAGTCGTATGTGTCTGAAGTCATCGCCTTTCTCTATCGTAGGGACTATGCGGTCGGGGTTAATGCCGTAAGCAATAGGATTGAACGAGGTGTTTTTCAGTCCCATAGGTTCATAGAACGTTTCCTGAAGATATTGGTCCAAAGGTTTGCCGGAGAGAGTTTCGACAAGATCTCCGAGCATTATGAATCCCAGATCGCTGTAAAGATAAGTGTGTTTCTTCGTCTGTTCCGACATGGCTATCTGTTCCCTTGTCCTTTCCCTGTAGCTTTTCAGTATGTAGAGACTGTCCGCTACTTGAACGTAGTTGGTGTCGTCAGCTTTGTGGAAGGCGTACAACCTTTCGTTTGTCTGTGCATCCTTCATGCTCTGCTGCCATAGGGGCAGAAAGGCTTTAAGTCTTGCGATGTGAGAGAGCGCCTCCCTGATTGTTATCTTAGATTTGTTCGTTTTCTTCAGGTATGGCAGGTATTCGGATAATTTGTCGTCAAGGTCGAAACGGTCCTCTTCGTAAAGCTTCATAAGGGCAAGGGTCGTGGCCATTACCTTTGTCAGGGATGCCAGGTCGTATATGCTTTGGCTTGTCACGGCTTTCTCCTTGTCGTATGTGTAATAGCCCGCATTGCGTTCGAATACCTTCTTGCCGTCCTTCATTACGAGAATCTGTGCTCCCGGACATGCTTTTTGCTTTATGGCATTGTCTATAAGAGAGTCTATCTTCTGGAAACATGCGATGTCAAGGCCGGCCAGCTCCGCTTCCCTGTATGCGCAAGGGACCTGTCTTTCGGTTATGCCGCAGCCTTCCCTGTATATGTTGCTGACACTTACCGGCAAGAGCCCTTCATAAGCTCTGATGTTGAAGATGGAGTTAAGGACCGCCTGTTGTGTCTTGTCGGTGTTTTGATATGCTACAAGCGTCGCTTCAGGCTTTATGACGGTGTCCAGGCTTTCCAATACGTAGGGATTGGCCATCAGAACCAACACTGTCCTTGCATTCGCAGAGTCTATCCTGGAGAGAAGGTCGAGAGTTCTTCGGTTTATTCCGTAGTTGTTCTTTCTTGTGGTGTTGACTCCTCCGCTCAGGGCGCATATCACTGTCTTTGTGCTGTCGATGAAAGCGAACGGGTTTTCTACCGTATCATTCTTGCTGTCGGTCATATCCAAGGCTCTTATGCCGTATCTTTCGCTTATTTCCTTTGCCATTGTCTCGAGACTTGTCTGTCCCAGTCCTATGAATACGATGTCGGAAGAATCCTTGGAGTCAAGTGGAAGGGTACAGTCCTCGTTTTTCAGAAGGGTCAGCGTCTTTTCTGCTATTTCCTCCGATAGGGTTTCAATCTCGTCTTTTTGTTCCCGGGTCAGTGGTTGTGGCTTGTCCTTTGAGGTAATCACTCCGAGGTCGTATTTCCACCTCAGAACCTTGGCGCATTTTTCCCTTATGAAATCCTCGGTCAGTTCGCCCTCTTTCACCGCCTGCATTATGGCTTTGTGGGCTTCGTATGTGTTCTCCGGCATGAGCAGTATGTCCACGCCGGCCTTAAGGGCAAGGACCTGAGCTCTTCCGTCTTTGAAGTCATTGGTCAGACCTTTCATGTTCATCGCATCGGTAAATACAAGACCTTTGAAGTCAAGCTCCTCTATCAGGTAGCCGTTTATTATGTCGGGATTTATCGAGGAGGGGTATTTGCAGTCTTTGTTCAGTGCCGGTACGTTCAGATGAGCGACCATAGCGCCCCACACTCCCTGCTCCATGTTGTATATGAAAGGGTAGGCATCCACGCTGTCTATGAAGGCTTTCGTATGGTTTATGGTCGGAAGGCTTACGTGAGAGTCGGTTTCGGTGTCTCCGTGTCCGGGGAAGTGTTTGACAACTGCCATTATTCCTTCGTCCTGCAACCCTCTTACGTATTGTTCAGCGAGCAGGGCCACGCGGTGTTTGTCCTCGCCGAAGGAACGTGTGTTTATCACGGGATTTGCCGCGTTGAGGTTGATGTCAACGCTCGGAGCGAAGTTGATGTGTATGCCGAGCCTTCTGCATTGGCCTGCTATGACTTTGGCCATACGGTAAACAAGGTCGTAGTTTTCTTCAGTCAGTGCGCCGAGCGACATGGCTCTTTGAAAAGGCTTCAAGTCGGTGCAACGCATGCCCAGTCCCCATTCTCCGTCTATCGATGTGAGCAGTGGAATGCTGCATACGCTGTTGTATTTGTCTATCAGCATGGGGATGTTGTCGCTCGTGCCCTTGAAAAAGCAAACTCCTCCCACTTTGTTGGAGTCTATTTCAGCCATTATCTTTTTGATGTATGCAGGGTTGTCCGTTGCATCCGAGGCTGTCATGATCAATTGCCCCACCATTTGTTCGAGGCTCATCTGCTCCATTGTCGTTTTGACATAGTGTTCTCT
>DXGG01000142.1 GCA_019114015.1 Candidatus Onthomorpha intestinigallinarum
AAAATGGAACTTGGCACCATCGGACAGTAGTATTCCCTCCTGATGATTCACCTGTTTGTTTCCATCCATCACACTCATGGAAAAACTTATCTCCAACGGATTGTCCGTATTGATTTTCCTTGCAATCGCATCCACTATTTTCTGTGCCGTCTTGTCCACGACAACACCGTCAACCAGTTCTCTTTGGGCAAAAACCGTCAATGCCGACAAAAGCAAAATGATAGTCGAACAGATTCTTTTCATCTTAAATTATTTGTTTGAATATTCTTTCAGTATTTCGTTTAATTCCGCTTCGGTCTTCACGAGCACCTCTCTTGCCTTGCTTCCTTCAAAAGGGCCTACTATTCCTGCGGTTTCCAACTGGTCTATTATTTTTCCGGCTCTGTTGTAACCGAGTGCAAGTTTTCTCTGAATAAGAGAGGTACTGCCGTGTTGGTGGAGCACAACCAGTCGGGCTGCTTCTTCAAACTTGTCGTCCAATTGTTTCATGTCCACCTCCTTGCTCGGTTCGGATGTCTCGTCCAGATACTCCGGCAAAAGGAATGTTTCTTCGAACCCTCTTTGAGAGCCTATGAAATCGGCCAGTTTCTCAATCTCTTCCGTATCTATCAAGGCACACTGCAAACGTATCAAATCGCTGCCGAGAGATATCAGCATGTCTCCACGTCCTATGAGCTGTTCGGCACCTCCTGTGTCCAATATCGTACGCGAATCGGTCTTGCTGCTTACCTTAAAGGCGATACGTGCGGGGAAATTGGCCTTGATCGTTCCCGTTATTATGTTTACCGTCGGGCGTTGTGTCGCAATCAACAAGTGTATGCCCACCGCACGTGCCAACTGTGCCAATCGTGCAATCGGCATTTCTATTTCCTTGCCAGCCGTCATGATAAGGTCCGCAAATCCGTCTATAACGAGAACTATATACGGCAAATAGTGATGCCCTTCGGTAGGCAGGAGCTTTCTTGCGCAGAACTTGGCGTTGTACTCCGTTATTTTCTTGCATCCTGCGGCTTTAAGAAGGTCGTATCTCTGGTCCATCTCTATGCAGAGGGAATTGAGGGTACGCACAACCTTTTTCACATCGGTTATTATCGCCTCTTCGCTGTCGGGCAGTTTGGCCAGATAGTGTCTTTCTATCTTGGCATATAGCGACAATTCCACCTTCTTGGGGTCAACCATGACGAACTTCAACTCTGTCGGGTGTTTCTTGAACAGAAGGGAAGCGATGATGGCGTTCAAGCCCACGGACTTGCCCTGACCTGTCGCACCGGCCATGAGAAGATGGGGCATCTTGGTCAGATCCGTAACAAAAGGTTCTGAAGATATCGTTTTGCCTATGGCTATCGGCAATTCATATTTGTTGTTCAAAAACTGAGGGGAGTTAAGCATGGTCTTCATAGACACTATTTGGGGATTGGAATTGGGCACCTCTATACCTATCGTACCCTTGCCGGGTATAGGTGCAATGATTCTTATTCCCAATGCAGAGAGACTGAGCGCTATATCATCTTCAAGGTTTTTGATTTTGCTTATTCTTGTTCCCGGGGCAGGGACAATCTCATACAGTGTGACGGTTGGACCGGGCGTTGCCGCAATCTTTATAATGTCTATATTATAGTTTTTCAACGTATCGACAATCCTGTCCTTGTTGGACAACAACTCTTTTTCTTCTATTAGTTTGTTATTTTTTTCATAGTCTGTAAGCAGGTCTGTGTCAGGCAGTATGAATGAAGGCAAATCCAATTTGGGATCATAAGGCTGGTCTATTCCGAAATGAATCCTGTCATCTTCACATATTTCTTCCTCTTCCTCATCTGCAATTCCGTCTTTCTGATGAATCGTATCCTCTATTGTGAAATCTATGTCGTCGGATAAGGTTTTATCGTCTCTGTCATTTCCATTCACAAAAACGAAACGGTTAAGTTCTTCCTTTTCCTCTTCAGTCAGTTCGTCATCTGCCTCCTTATCTTCCATTTCATCCAACATCGGAGTGCTTATGTTTTTTTCCGCTTCAGCCCTTTGTTTCCTTTCTTTTTTCAACAACTCCTTCCGTTCTCTTCTTTTTTCCAGACTGTCAAGAAAATCAATAATCCACTTTTTCAGGAACAAATATCTTACATTGAACAGAAACATTGGGAAACATATTGTAAACGCCAGGCTGAACAATGTTGCACCTACACGTCCTATGACACCGACCAACCAATAGTTTATCGCTACTCCAACGGTTCCCGCAAAAATATCAAGCCGCTTGAATCCAAGTACGATAACAAAATAACCTATAAGGACGGAAAGCCATAACATTATGACCAATGTGGACATTATCCACTTGGCTCTTTGTCTGACAGGAACTTTGAATAATCTCAATATGTATAAAAACAAAAGGATAAGAAAACCGAATGAAGCTATTCCAAAGGTATTTCTTATTACAAGACATGAGAGGAAAGCCCCCAAAGGCCCTCCCCAGTTTTCTATATTCTGTTCCCCTTTCAAAAGCTTCAAGGGCGTCAAGCCCTGAACCTTGTCATAGTCGTCAAACCATGTGCCGAAAAAAGAAACAAAGGAAACAAAACAAAAAACGGCAAAAACTCCCAAAACTACCGCCAATATCTTTGGCATACGTTCCGACCGCATTGCTTTTGTCAAGAAGCCCGAATCCTTTTTCCCGTTTCTTTTACTTTTTTTTGTTCCCTTTGTTTCCTCCATGTATGATATTTATATAGAATTAAATGTCATCGTCCGATGAATCGCCGCCTATCGCTTCCATCAACACGTTCATCTTTTCCTGGAATTCCTCCATGGTCAACTCATCATAATCGGATTCGAGCAAAACATCCGTACGCTTTACTTTGCCTTCTATAAACTCAACGGCAGTAAACGTACATGAAACGTCTTCACCGAATTCCATCTTGTATTCAAGAGGCAAAGCCTTCAATCCCGGATAATTGCTTATGTCGATAACAGGGCCCAATTCATCGCTTACCCAAAGGGTTTCACTCTCCTGAACACCGTTATTATCATATGTAACAACCACTTCCTTGGCATTCTTGTTTGCTATTTGCTTTGTATTTCCCGTAAAATTGTATTGGAACTTTGAAATCACGCTGTCTTCCAATTTGTCCTTGACGAACCATTTTCCGGCAACATCTTCAATAGGAATCTGAGAGAAATCGAACATCATCGTAACGGTCTTCTTCTCGGCATCCGTAAGCACCGTCGCACCAAGTCTCATATCAACGTACTTGGTTTTGTTTTCAAATATTTTAACCTCCGATTCAGCAGGCAATCCTGCACCCACAGAGCCTCCTGTCCATGTCAACTGATATTTTACCGTACCTGCCCATTTTCCTTGTTGGGCATTGACATTGAACGAAAAGACGCACATCAAACAAAGCGTCAATAAACAAAGTCGTTTTTTCATTTTTTCTGATATTTATGTTATACACTCTCTTTATACCGTCTGGCAAAAGTACTATTTTTTTTTGACTTTGAACGTTATTTCCCCTTTAAGATACAATGCTTCCCCTGACAGGATCGAGACAAGTGCTTATGTATGCGGGTATCTTTTCTTTCATCGCCTCATTGTGACTTATCAACCCCACAGTCTTATCCTGTCCCCGTAACGCTTTCAGGGATTGGAAAATCAAATCCAGGCTGTCACTGTCCTGAGTCCCGAATCCTTCATCGATGAAGAAAAAGTTCTGATTGTTGTTGCCGCTTACATGTATGGTGTCAACAAGAGCCAGGGCCATGCAAAGCGAAATCTGAAAAAGCTGACCTCCGCTCAATGTGGAAACAGGACGTTTCCGCCCCTCGTTCAAATAATCCATGACGACAAAATCATTATCGGAATAAGCTATCTCAAAATTGTTTCGGGTTATTATCCTCAACCGTTCATTGGTTTTTGAACACAACTGATCCATGTAAACGGATGCGACAAACTGAACAAACCGCTTGCCAGAAAACATTGTTTCCAGACTGCTTAAACCGCTCGCCCGTCTGTTCAGTCTGTCCAATTC
>DXGG01000143.1 GCA_019114015.1 Candidatus Onthomorpha intestinigallinarum
ATAACGTACGGTATTTGTCATAAGGGTTGAAACAGTCCCGCCGAGGAAAAGACCTCTTCCACCTTTGCCTGCGCATCCTTGCCCGATATCTTCTCTCCGTAAAGCCTGCATGCAAACGAATAGGAAAAGCCCTTGCCCTCTATATAACCTACGTACCATCCCATAGTATTGTCTCTGCCTGTTCCGGTCTTTCCATATATTGCCGATGCTTTTCCATGCTTGCTCAGCATTACTTCTTTCAGTATTTTCATGGATTTTTCTCCGAAAGGCAGTTTTTTGTTGACCAGTTTCTCCATAAGCCGTGCCTGCTCCAAAGGAGAAATCATTATGGAGCGGCCGTTCTCATCCTCAAGCCAAAATATGTCGGTTCCCATGCTTATGTCCTTGTTTCCGTAGTTTATTCTGCTCAGCCACATGTTCATATTGTCTTTCCCGATGTGTCTTGCCAGATTCTGATAGGCAGGAACGCATGACGTCTTGAAAGCCTCCGACAGATTCATGTCTCTGTTCCATTCCGCTCGCTGTCTTTCAACGCTGTCCCACTTGTAGAACAAATCCGACGATGAGTCTATTACCCCGCATTCAATGCCTATAAGAGTGTTCCATATCTTGAATGTGGAGTAGGGAGAAGAAGCCTTGCTCGCATAGTCCCCGTTGGCAACCATCTCTTCGGACGTATCGTTGTTTATTATCACCATGGAGTCTTTTTCACCCTTTATTTGAGCTGACATGTTCTCTTTTAGCTTGTTTCCCCCGCTGCAAGAGAAAAACAGTATTGAGGCAATTATCGCCGCAGTCTTTATTTTCATAAACTGTCATATTAAAAAGGAGGGCATAATACCCTCCTTGAACAATCAAACTTATTGAAAAAAAATAAATTACTTTCTCGAAGCCAACAGAAGTTCCAACATGGTTATGGCACTTTCGGAAATTATGGAACCCGGTCCGAATATTGCGGCAGCTCCTGCCTTGTAAAGGAAGTCGTAATCCTGTGGAGGGATTACACCGCCGACAACAACCATTATGTCCTCGCGTCCGAGTTTCTTCAATTCCTCAATCACCTGAGGCACCAATGTCTTGTGTCCTGCAGCCAGGGAAGACACTCCGAGGATGTGGACATCGTTTTCAACGGCTTGTTTTGCACTCTCGGCAGGTGTCTGGAACAACGGTCCCATGTCCACGTCGAATCCGAGGTCTGCATAACCCGTGGCAACCACCTTGGCACCGCGGTCGTGGCCGTCCTGACCCATCTTGGCTATCATTATACGAGGTCTTCTTCCCTCTATCTTTGCAAACTCGTCACACAAGGTCTGAGCCTTCTTGAAGCTTGCATTATCTTTCGTATCTGCACTGTACACGCCTGAAATAAGATTTATTTTTGCTTTGTAACGTCCGAAATGTTTCTCAAGTGCATAGGAAATCTCACCCAATGAGGCTCTCTTTCTTGCACAGTCTATGGAGTATTCCAAAAGGTTGCCCTTGCCCGTTGCCGCAACGTTGGACAAAGCCTCCAAAGCGGACTGTACGTCTGCTTCGTTTCTTTCCGCCCTCAACTTGGCCAAACGCTTTATCTGCGCCTCACGTACGGCCGTGTTGTCTATTTCGAGCGTCTCTATCGTGTCTTCGGAATCAAGACGGTATTTGTTTACTCCCAATATCGTATCCTTGCCCGAGTCTATTCTTGCCTGTTTTCTCGCTGAGGCTTCCTCTATTCTCATCTTAGGAACGCCGCTCTCTATTGCGGCTGCCATACCTCCCAATTTCTCAACCTCCTGTATGTGTCCCCATGCTCTGTGTGCTATCTCGTGAGTAAGGCTTTCAACGTAATAGCTTCCTGCCCATGGATCCACGTTGCGGCAGATGTTGGTTTCCTCCTGCAAGTATATCTGCGTGTTACGCGCTATGCGGGCCGAAAAGTCCGTAGGCAATGCAATGGCCTCGTCCAAGGCGTTGGTGTGAAGCGACTGAGTGTGTCCCAAAGCTGCTCCCAATGCCTCTATACATGTTCTGCCCACGTTGTTGAACGGATCCTGTTCGGTAAGCGACCAACCCGAAGTCTGACTGTGGGTACGCAATGCCAGCGATTTAGGATTCTTAGGGTTGAACTGTTTTACCAGTTTTGCCCACAACATTCTGGCAGCCCTCATCTTCGCTATCTCCATGAAGTGATTCATGCCTATCGCCCAGAAGAACGACAAACGCGGTGCGAACTGGTCAACGGTCATTCCTGCATTTATACCTGCACGTATGTATTCCAATCCGTCTGCCAATGTGTAGGCCATCTCTATGTCGCATGTTGCGCCGGCCTCCTGCATGTGGTAACCTGAAATAGATATGGAGTTGAACTTAGGCATGTTCTTCGAGGTGAACTCGAATATGTCGGCGATTATCTTCATTGAAGGCTTAGGAGGATATATGTAAGTGTTTCTCACCATGAATTCCTTCAATATGTCGTTCTGTATGGTACCCGAAAGCTTGTCCATTGATACGCCCTGTTCCTCGGCGGCTATGATGTAGAACGAAAGTATGGGAAGAACGGCTCCGTTCATGGTCATGGAAACCGACATCTTGTCCAAAGGTATCTGGTCGAACAGTATCTCCATGTCCAATATGGAATCTACCGCAACGCCGGCCTTGCCGACATCGCCCACAACCCTTTCATGGTCGGAGTCGTATCCTCTGTGCGTTGCAAGGTCAAAGGCCACGGAAAGACCCTTCTGTCCTGCGGCTATGTTCCTGCGGTAAAAGGCGTTGGACTCTTCAGCGGTAGAAAAACCTGCATACTGACGTATCGTCCACGGCCTCATCACGTACATTGTGGAATAAGGTCCGCGGAGATTAGGAGCTATGCCTGCCGCATAGTTCAGATGTTCCATTCCCTCCAGGTCGGCCTTTCCATATACGGGCTTTACCGGTATTTGCTCGGGAGTAAGCCATGATTTCTCGTTGCCTGCTTCCTTTTCCCATTCTCCGAAGTCCTTAGGCGTGGCAAAGGACTTGAAGTCGATGTTTGTGAAATTCGGTCTCATTATATCAGAAGTATTTATAATTTATTTTCCATTTAAAACTGTCTAAATGACTACGTTTCAACCTGCAAAATTACTTTTTTATTTTGAACCCGCCAATAAAAACGCCAATAAATTGAACAGGGATTCGAATGTCTTCGGATTGGTAAAAACGAAAAGCCGTTTCGCTTCTACGGAATTTGATTCTGAAAAAATGTTTTCAGAAAAGAAAAAAATAAATTCTGAAAACATTTTCATTGTAATCAAAATCGGGGGAAAACGTCTTTTGAGGCTGTTCCGTTTTTTGCCTTACATGCTTTGCGTAAGCTCCGATACCATTAAAAAACATTAAATTTTATACAAGCAGAAGTATCGTGAAAATAAAATATTTATATTGCAAACCAATAACGATAATGACTTGGTCGTGAAAGCTGTGCAAATACATAAGGAAATAGATACATTCCCAATTTTGACGGGGAAAGGGCGTGTGTTTGCATATGCTTCGGAAAACATACAGTTTCTTTGTAAGAATAATTTGAGCATATAAAGGGTTGCGGTTCTTTGCAAGCCTTTTTTATGGCGTTGGGTCGTGACCCGTTCCTTTAAGACATCATTTGAATATTGTTTTCGGTTATCAGCATAGGGATATTGTTTCAATTGTGCTGGGCTTCATCGACAGGAAGTTTAGGATTAACGGAATAATATCGTTGTATTATGATTTGAAAATCAGGGTGAATCCGACTCATGTGTGATTCTGCTTACAGAAAAAGAGGAATGGGAGGTTGCCCTTGTGATATTTGACAAGAATAGTTATCATTTAAAAATAAATATTATGAAACGAATTTTATTATTTGCAATGGCAATAGTCTTTGCCCTGCACCTGTCGGCGCAGGAGACGACGTATGCTGTCGGGGAATATGGTACGAGTACGTCTTATTATGTTCCTGTCAATAATTTTTTCAAGTACAGTTATACACAAAGTATTTATCCGGCCGATTCATTGGAGGCCGGATTGATTACTGCAATAAGCTACAAGTATGCTCATACTTCCTCTTGCTCTGTCAACCCGTCAACCATTTATGTTGCGGAGGTCAGTCGCAGTACGTTTGCAAGCAGTACGGACTATGAACCTTTGTCCAATCTGACACAGGTTTTCAGCGGCAGCGTAACCTATTCTCAAGGATGGGTGAGGATAGATTTTGATCAGCCTTTCAACTACACCGGTGAAGGCAACCTCTTGGTGGCTTATCTTAATGAAACGGGAGATTATCCCGGTTCGGCTTATGATTTCAATACTTTCAGCAGATCTTCCGGCAGTATTGATTATTATTCGGATAATTCTCCTATATCTCCGTCGAGTCCTTCCGCTACTAGTAATCAAAAAAGAGATTTTGTTCCTTGTACAAAATTTCATGTATGGCCTAATGATGGATATTGTTATCCTCCGGAGAATGTGACGGCAAGGAATATTACTCAAACTGAGGCGGAAATTACATGGACAACCAATGAAAATGCCACCTCGAGTGAATACGGCATTGCCTACAAGGCACAAGACAGCGACGAATGGATAGAGCTTGAGAGTTCTCTTTCGGCAGAGAGTTATACAATCACGGATTTATCTCCTTTCACAAGATACGATGTAAAGGTTTGGACTGTATGTTCGGATTCGAACAGCAGGGAAATCATTAGAAGTTTTGTGACCAATCCAGATGAGAGTTTGATACAGTATACTCCTTATTACGAAAATTTCGACAATATCGGAGACATATCCGAGTGGACGATAACCAACGGGACGGCACTAAATCAGTGGCATCAGGGTACTGCGGTGAACAATACTCTTGACGAATATGGAGAGCCTACATGGGAAGGTGGCGCAATGTATATAAGCAACGACAACGGAGTGAACAATAGTTATAATATTTCTTCTGCCTCCACGGTTTATTTTTCGACAATCATAGGTTTCGGAGATGCTCAGGGTTTTGAGTTGAGTTTTGACCGCAGGCAGGCAGGACAGACCACTTACGACTATACGAGGGTTTATCTCTTGGATGCTGATGCGGAATTGTCCAATTCTTCGATTCCTAACACGGGAGCAATTACGGACATTTTGCAGTCTACCACTTCTTATGAATGGGAGAGGGATGTGGTGTTTATACCTGCCACCTATGCAAATACAGTCAAAAAGCTTGTATTCATGTGGACAAACAATGCCTATACTGGAACGCAGCCGCCGGCTGCCATAGACAATATTTCCATAAGGGAGTTGAATTGCGGAAGTCTTTCGGATGTTGCTGTCGAAACTACGGACATGGATGGCTATGTGGAGACGGTTGTTACTTTTAATGATCCGAATGAAGAAAACATTTCGGAGTATGTTGTTGAGTACAAACTGGAAACGGAAAGCACCTATTCCTATTACACCACTACGGATTATCCTGTTGTTGTTCCCGATTTGCTATATGGCAGCAGGTACGAATTGAGGGTTATTGCGGTATGTAACGATACGGATTCGTCTTTCGTATCCGAAACTATTGTATTCAATACGCCTTGTGCCGTGATATCCGAATTTCCGTATGTTACGAATTTTGAGGAATCGTTCATAGATGAGGACGGAGTGATAGGCAATCGCGAGGCTCCTATTTGTTGGTACAACATTAATGGCGGATATAGCTCTTATTATTGGAACAGGACTACTACGGCATCTAATGTGTTCAACGGGGCGGCGTCATTGTATTTGTCCGGCTCGACATCAACGACTACGAATTACGATTTCTCCGAGTGGTTCATATCTCCAGTGTTTGCACTTACGGGAGGGGAAAGGCTTAACTTTATGGCCAAAGCTACCAATACAACCAATTCTCCGGTTTTGAAGATTTATGCCAAGGATGTTTCCGATGGAGACATAACGACCATGGCGGATACATCAGGTTTTACCTTGGTTCAATCCGTTCCTCTTACCATATCTGATAATTTCGAGTTTTATGAAGTGTATCTTGATGCTTTTTCGGGCAATACGCGTTTTGCCTTGGTTGTAAATCAAATGTCATCTTCGTTTTATCTGGATTCCTTGATTGTTAGTGAGATACCTGATTGTCCTGATGTTTATGATTTTTCCGTTTCTGCAGCGTCGCTTGAGAGTGCATCAGTTAATTTAAATACGGATAACTCGAATGGAAGCGGTTGGGTTATAGCCTATGGACAGGCTGAGTCCATTGAGGCGTTCGATCCTGAATCAGCAGAGACAGTTACTGTTTCTGATGCAGAAGAATTCCCTTACATTATAGAAGGATTGAATAGCGGTGAAACTTATTATTTCGCTGCCAAGCAGGATTGCGGGGGCAATTTCACATCCACTCTCTCGGCTCTTATTCCTACCTCCACTATAACATTGCCGTACTATCAAAATTTCGATGATCCGGAAAATATGGCAGAGATAACGATAGACAACGATACCGCTACAAACAAGTGGCATTACGGTACTGTCGTTAACAATACGTTTGACGATAACGGTATGGTTACATCAGGCGGTGGAGCAATGTATATAAGTGATAATGATGGTCAAACAAATAGCTACACAATTACATCCGCCGGTACCGTATATTTTTCTACGATAATAGAATTTGGAGATGCTGCTGGATATTTGTTGAGTTTTGACAGAAAACAGGCAGGTGAAAGTACCTACGACTATACGAGAGTTTATTTGATCGATTTGAATGTGGAGCTGGGTACAGATGTTCCTAATGTTTCCAATGCAATAACCGATAAATTGAAAACGACGGACGGTATGTGGGAAAGACATGAAATATATTTGGATGACAGTTGGTCCAACACGGTTAAGAGATTGGTGTTTATGTGGAGTAACGATGGCTCTATGGGAACACAGCCGCCTGCAGCCATAGACAACATATCTCTTGTATCTACGTCTTGCGGAATGATTTCCGATGTAAATGTACAGGTGGATGATGAGGAAGGTTCGTTATCGGCCACTCTCACTTTTAGCGACCCTAACGAAAGCACTTCCGAATATATTGTCGAGTACAAGTCAACGGAAACGTCAGGAGGTTGGACATCATTCATAACTACGGATTATCCTATAGTCCTTACGGATTTGGATTATTCCACCAATTATGATTTGTTGATAAGGGCGGTTTGTGATGATGCTGACACATCCTTTGTATCCGATACTGTTTCCATTTCCACTCCTTGCGGAGTCATAACCAATTTGCCTTATGTCATGTGTTTTGAAGATGCGTTCACTACGGCAGATGGAGTGATAGGTGATCGTGTAGCTCCTCGTTGTTGGTACAACATCAATGGCGGATATAGCTCCTATTATTGGAACAGAGGAACGACTACATCGTATTTGTACGACGGGGATGCCTATTTATATTTTTCCGGTACTACTTCAACTTCCACTACTTATGACTTTTCGGATTGGGTGATATCTCCGGTGTTTGGTCTTACGGGAGGCGAAAGTTGAATTTCATGGCAAGGGCTACCAGTGCTACAAATGCTCCGGTCTTGAAGATTTATGCCAAGGATGTATCTTCGGAAGATATATCGAGTGCAGCCGATACATCTTCCTTCACTTTGGTTCAGACCATTCCTTTCACAATGTCGGAAAATTATCAACTTTATGAAGTGGACCTTTCGGATTATTCGGGAAATACACGTCTTGCATTGGTCATAAACCAACCTTCGTCTTCCTTGTATTTGGATTCATTGGTTGTTAGTGCAATGCCTGATTGTCCTGATTTGTATGGATTTACAGTATATCCGGTTTCGTCTACAGGCGTTGAATTTAATGTCAATACGGATAACTCGGGTGATCACGGCTGGACTGTTGCATATGGACAAGCCGAGTCAATAGATGCGTTCGATCCTACTTCGGCAGAGACTGTTACTGTTTATGATGCGGAGGAATTGCCTTACGTCATAGATGGGTTGAATACGGGAGAAACTTATTATTTTGCAGCTCAACACGCTTGTGACGGAGCGTTTACCTCTCCTGTTGCCCTTACTATTCCTGCTACTGTAACAGTGCCGTGGTATCAAAACTTCGATGATGCGGAAAATATGGCGGAAATAATTATAGACAACAATGACGCTGTAAACCAATGGCATCATGGTACTATTGTAAACAATACTGTTGATGAGGCTGGAATTCCAACAAGCGGTGGGGCGATGTATATAAGCGAAAACAACGGCACAACGAATACTTATAATACCACGTCTGCTTCAACTGTTTATTTTTCTACTATAGTGGAATTTGATGAAAGCTTAGGATACATCCTAACCTTTGATAGAAATCAGGCAGGACAGACCACTTATGATTACACCAGGGTTTATTTGCTTGATTTGGATGAGGAATTAAGCAGTAGCACTGTTCCTAATGTTGCCAATGCGGTAACCGATATTTTGCAGACTACAAACGGAGTATGGGTTACGGATACTGTCATACTTGATGGCAGTTATTATGCAAATACAACTAAAAAGCTTGTATTCATGTGGACAAACAATACATATACGGGAACACAACCTCCTGCAGCCATAGACAATATAAGATTGGAAGCACAGAATTGCGTAGCCGTTAATAACTTGGGATTATCTGTTTATGATGCGGATGGAAGCGTGAATGTAACCGTTCAGTTTGAGGATCCTAACGAGAGCGGTGATTATATAATAGAATACAAGGCTTCAGGAGATGCTGCATGGACTACTTTGACAAATATTTCCGATAATCCTTATACTATAGAAGGACTTGCATATGAAACTATTTACGATGTAAGAGTTCAAGCTCTTTGTTCCGAAGGATCTTCCATTTTTAATTATGCAAGCATTAATACCGCATGTATGCCTTTGTCTCCTCCATGGGTTGAAACATTTGAGTCGGATGTGACATCAACACCTACTTGTTGGGGCGAGGGTGATGGATTGCTTACTGCAACCGGAACGATACAGACATCTTCTCTTACAACGCCATCAGGTTGGGCTTATAGTGATGTTGCAGTGGGTGGTATTACCGACGGAAGGATGAAGCTGAATGTTTTTGGTACAGCTACCAGGGATTGGTTGATAACACCTTCCATAGATCTGGGAGACGGTTCCACTGTTTACCAATTAGCAGTGGATGTAATGTTGAAGGATTATGGCGCTAGCAATGATAATGATCCTGATCCTGCCCCTGATGACAGATTCGGCATATTTGTTTCTACCGACAACGGAACGACATTCTCTACCGCCAATGCAATAATATTTGCAGATGGCGATGAGGATACCGAACACAACTACTCTGACTTGGGACGTACACCTACAAGAGTTATATACAAGTTGGTAGATGCGGATGACAATCCTATCACCGGACAGGTTAAGTTCGCATTCTATGGAGAAAGTACGGTAACGAATGGAGATAATGACTTGTTTATTGACAACATAGAGGTAAGTGCGTGGACTGAATGTCAAGCACCTTATGGGGTGACAGTTTCAAATATAGGTTACAATTCTGCCAACGTTTCATTTGTTGAAGCAGGCGAAGCTACGGAATGGGAATATGTGTTGGTAGAAGAAGGAGGTGATATGGAAATGGCAGATGCTGTTGCTGTGTATGAGAATCCAATAGAATTGACAGGTCTTGATGCTTTGACAACTTATACTATAGCAGTAAGAAGTATTTGTTCAGATGGTTCAATTTCATCATGGTCTATGCCTGTAAGTTTCACTACTAAATGTGCGCCGTCAGAGTTACCTTGGACAGAAGGTTTTGAAAGCATAACAATCAACAATGAATTGCCTGCATGTATGGAAGCAACAAGTTTGGGGAATAAGGTTTTGACATATACCTCTGCACAATCAAATTACAATAGAGCAGCAAGAACTGGAACCAATTTTGCATCATTCAAATGGAGCTGTAATGATTATATATTCACTCCATTGTTTGAACTTACGGGCGGCATAGAATACACATTCGCGTTCTGGTATATAACAGACGGCAATAACGGATGGACAACACTTGAAGCCAAATTATGCAGCGGACAAACTGAATCGGATATCCTATCGACCATAGGTACAGCCATAACTTCTCCAACAAATGAGACATACCAACAATACGTTGCAACATTTACTCCGGAAGAAGACGGCGTGTACAGTATAGCAATTCATTGCGTCGCAATAGTTTCTCCTTATTATCTATCCATAGATGACCTGTCATTGACGGAAGGCGGAGAGGTTATAGAACCGGAGCCATGTGCTGAACCGACAGATCTGACAGTTGAGAACATCACCGAGACGACAGCCGAGTTGACATGGACTGCAGGCGGCAGCGAGAGTTCATGGCAGGTAAGATTGGGTGAGGACGGAGAGGCTGTTGACGTTACTGCAACAAGCCACACCTTCACCGAATTGACGGCAGGCACGCAATACACAGCCTATGTAAGAGCCAACTGCGGCGAAAGCTATTCGTCATGGGTATCCGTGGCATTCACAACGGCAAGCGAAGGAGTAGTCAACCCTGTGGTGACAACGGTAGCAGCAAGCAACGTACGGAGACGGAGGCGACCTTGAATGCAACGGTAGTTGAAGGCACGGAGACCATCACGGCAAGAGGCTTCAAGTACAAGACAACGGAAGCAACAGACTGGACGGACGTAGCTGCAACGGGCACGGCAACGCTTACTGCAACGCTTACGGACTTGACCCCTGCCACTTCATACGAGTTCAAGG
>DXGG01000144.1 GCA_019114015.1 Candidatus Onthomorpha intestinigallinarum
CCTCAACTGTTGACTTGTACTCGGGATGAAACTGTACTCCTATGAAATAAGGATGGGACGGAATCTCCACGACTTCCACAAGATTCGCTTCCGGATTTATTCCAGTTGCAACCATTCCCGCCTTTTCGAACTGTTCAAGGTAAGCATTGTTGAATTCGTATCTGTGACGATGCCTTTCGGATATAAGGTCTTTGTTGTAAGCCGCATATATCTTGGAACCTTCCTTCAGTTTGCACTCATAGGCTCCAAGCCTCATGGTTCCGCCGAGATTGGTTATCTTTTTCTGTTCTTCCATCATGTCTATGACCGGATAAGGTGTAGAGGCCATCATCTCTACCGAGTGTGCATCATTATATTTCAATACATTACGGGCAAATTCTATTACCGCACATTGCATTCCGAGGCAAATGCCGAGGAAAGGAACCTTGTTTTCCCTTGCGTATCTTACCGCTGCTATTTTACCTTCTATTCCTCTTGTGCCGAAACCTGGAGCCACCAGTATTCCGTGCAGACCGGACAGTTCTGTTTCAATACTTTCCGGTTTTTCTTCCAGCATTTCGGAATGTATCCACTTCAATCTTACCCTGCATTGCGTTGCCGCACTTGCGTGGATAAACGATTCGGATATGGATTTGTAGGCGTCTTTCAATTCGACGTACTTTCCGACAAGCCCTATGTTTACTTCATTCAAAGGATTCTTCAGTTTGTAAAGGAACGATTTCCATTTGTCCAAATTAGGTTCTCCTTTTGCGGTTATGCCGAGTTTTTTCAATACCTGCACATCCAATCCTTCCTTCAGCATGTTAAACGGCACTTCGTAGATTGTAGGAGCGTCTATTGACTCTATGACAGAGCCTCTGTCCACATTGCAGAACAAGGAAATTTTTTCTCTTACGGCTTCGGTGAGGGTATGTTCCGTCCGGCACACTATTATGTCCGGCTGAACGCCCTGCTCAAGCATTTCCTTAACCGAGTGCTGTGTCGGTTTTGTTTTCAGTTCGCCTGCCGCCGCAAGATAAGGTATGTATGTGAGATGTATTACTATGGCATTGTTTTCCAATTCCCATTTAAGTTGTCTTATGCTTTCGATGAAAGGAAGAGATTCAATGTCTCCGACTGTACCTCCTATTTCGGTTATGACAAAGTCATAGTCTCCCGAATTACCCAAAAGACGTACTCTTCTTTTTATTTCATCAGTTATGTGTGGGATTACCTGAACCGTTCCGCCAAGATAGTCTCCGCGTCTTTCCTTTTCTATTACGGATTTGTAAATCCTGCCGGTTGTGACATTGTTTCGCTGAGATGTCCTTACGTTAGTAAACCTCTCATAGTGGCCCAAATCCAAATCGGTCTCGGCACCGTCCTCGGTGACATAGCATTCGCCGTGTTCATACGGGTTAAGGGTTCCGGGATCTATGTTGATATAAGGGTCGAGTTTTTGAATCGTCACTCTGTAACCCCTTGATTTGAGCAGAACTGCCAATGAGGATGAAATAATGCCTTTTCCTAAGGAAGAGGTAACTCCTCCGGTTACGAAAATATATCGAACGTTGAGCATATTATCAAGTATTGTTGTTGTCTTTGTGAATAAACAACTGCAAAGTTACGAAAATCTCTGGAATATTCGTAGAATTGTAGTAGGTTAACGCAACGAGATTTGATAATTATAGAGTTAGGAGTAAATCGCAGAAGTCTGTCAGTCAGTTGAAAATCGTTTAAAAGTAGATTGAAGCAATAGAATGGTTTCCTAATCATTACCCGATGAACTTCAATGACGATATAATCCTAAGATTATGCACGTTAAAGAATGTTCCCGTTAAAGGAAATCCCCATTTTTCAGAGTTCACTCGAGATTTAGAAAACCAATGTGACGTCTACGCTATCAATGAGGATGCAAGCGGAAGTTTTGATTTCAAGATTGATAGCGTTTCTCATGTGAGTTGGTTCAGAAAGAAGAGTGATGAATGGCAAGAGGCTATGGGAATACCGAAGCTAAGATAAACGCAGAACAGATGGAGGAGACTATAATCAAAGAAAAAGTCGTGATAATTCGCTTAATGCAGGCGGATTATTACAACTTTTTTGTAATTTTGCGGCTAATAGAGGGAACTCTATATAAAAATATATTCGAAAAAAGAGGCGTTATGTCTTCATCTTGTTTTTGAAAAGCCTAGGAAACTAATCACAAATGGACAAGAGTAGAGATGATAGTCTTTACGTGTATAATGTGGAGCTGTTAAATCCATTTCTTTCCATTAAGGTTTTTCATAGCACCTTCACAAAGAAAGAAGGCATACAGTTACACGCTTTAAGTATAAAAAGGTTCTTATGGTAACTGGAAGGACATAATTTTTAAAATATGAAAAAGGTATTTTTGTGTGTTATTTTTGCTACTCTTGCCTTTACTCTAAATGCGCAAGTTAAGGTAGCTGTAATGGATTTTAAAGCGGGCGTTGGCGTCTCTAATTCTGATGTTGCCGGAATTTCTGCTATTTTTAGTACTTACTTTTCTCCATCATCTTGCACACTCGTTGAAAGGACGCAAGTTAATAGAGTAATCATTGAGCAGGGATTTCAGCAATCATATTTGACCAATCAAGAGATGGTACGGATTGGCCAAATTCTTAATGTTCAGAAAATTGTTGTTGGAGATATTAACATCATCGGAGGACAGTATAATATAGATGTGCGTGTTGTTGATGTTGAAACTGGAAATGTTGATTATAAAGATGGTGAGACATGGGCAAGAACGGCTTCTTATAGAGATGTGATGAAGAGACTTGCAGAAAGATTAAGTTCCCAGATAAGATATGTTCAACCTGTTTATGATCAAAAAAGTCCAGTGATTACTTTATTTGGTTATTTAAAAATTTATCCTGAAGATTTGGGCGCATTTGAAACTTATCCTCACCAAGTGGTTAATAGCATAAATAGTCAAGCTGTTTATGGATATAATACTTGGAGATTGCCAACAAAAGAAGAGTTTGAAATGATGATGGATAACTGGGATGAAGTAAGAAGTACGATGGTAGGCTATGGTCGTGGTAATTATTATATATACTATTATACGGAAGGCGGACAGATTAAGATAATGAGTGAAGGAAAAGCATATGGTAAACCGCGTGTCCGATTGGTTACAACAGGACAACCTGTTAGATAATTTTCGTATATATTTCTATGTGGTGATTTAAATAAATTTTATACATAATAAACATCATTACTACATTAATAGTGAGAATGTGATGCTGACGGAAAGAGAAAACTAAACATCTTCTTTTTTCGTTAGCATTAATTTTGTACTTTTGTATTTGAAATGAGTTTCTTGTAAGCAATTCAAGGTAGAACGTAGCAGATAGCACGGTTGCTAAATCGTTAGCTCAAAATTGGGTGATTTCCCCAAAGTATTTTATATGAGGCGATAATGATTTTATTTCAGAATTAGAAAAAAATATTGCTATGAAATGAAATAATTCTAACTATTTCTTCCAAATTCAAATCCAAAGCGTTAAAGGAAAAATCCGCCTGAGAGTAAAACTTCTCTCTTGAATCAAGATGATTGGTTATGAATTCCTCAAGCTCTTCCGCTTTTAAGTTTTTAAGTAGCGGGCGTGTCTTGTGTGAATCGTTGTTTCTTGATATTATTGCCTTTGGAGATATTTTAAGGTAAATGGATGTGCCGTTTTGTCTTATTATGTTCATGTTGTCGTCATGGCATGGGAGTCCTCCGCCGGTTGCAATGACGACATTGTCCATGGATAGGGTTTGATTAAGAATCCTTTTTTCCAATAATCTGAATACTTCTTCACCGTATTTTTCAAAAATATCATCCACACTCAGCTTGTATGTCCATTCTATAAGTTTGTCCGTGTCAACGAATCTGTACTTCAGCCTTTTGGCAAGACGTCTTCCGAAAGAACTTTTGCCGGCAAGCATGTAACCGACTACAAATATTCTCATGATGTCTTATCTTGTGTATGCGGTCAGATCCAAGGAAGCGAATTCTTTGTTGAAGTACTTGAATAGTCCAGCGCAACCAACCATGGCGGCATTGTCCGTTGTATATGAGAATTTAGGTATGAATACCCTGCAACCGTGTTTGTTGCCCAAAAGTGTCAGACGTTCTCTTAATTCTGAATTTGCAGATACTCCGCCGGCTACGGCTATTGTCTTTATGCCGGTATCCTTTATTGCTTTTTCAAATTTGGCTAAAAGTGTATCCACTACGGCTTTCTGAACCGAAGCAGCTATGTCTGCCATGTTTTCTTCCAAATATTTGGGATTGGATTTCAGTTTGTCTCTCAGCGTGTACAGAATGCTTGTTTTCAAGCCTGAAAAACTGTAATCGTAACCTGGTATATGACTTTGGGAAAACTTAAGACTGACGTTTCCCTCTTTTGCCAGTCTGTCTATGTGAGGACCTCCGGGATAAGGAAGGGACAGTATCTTTGCAGCCTTGTCAATTGTTTCTCCTGCCGCGTCATCTATCGTTTTTCCTATTGTTTTCATTTTTCTCGGTTCTTCCAATAAGATTATCTGAGTGTTTCCTCCGGAAACCAATAAGCACAAGAATGGAAATGAAGGGACGCTTTGTTCGGGCGAGTCTTTTATGAAATGGGCCAGAACATGAGCTTCAAGATGATTGACCTCTATTAGCGGTATGTTCAGAGCGGTTGCAAAGCTTTTGGCAAAGCATACTCCCACCAAAAGCGAGCCCAAAAGCCCCGGACCTCTTGTAAAGGCAACAGCAGACAGGTCTTGTTTGTTTATTTTTGCGTCTTTGAGGGCTTTGTCAACAACAGGCACTATGTTGGATTGATGAGCTCTTGATGCAAGTTCGGGAACGACACCTCCGTATTCCTGATGGACTTTTTGAGAGGCTGTAACGTTGGAAAGTACATGAAAATCGCTGTTTATCACAGCGCAGGATGTATCATCGCAGGATGATTCTATTGCAAGTATATAAGACATGTCAATTTTTTCTGTTGGTTTAATAATCTGCAAATGTACTAAAAATGCTACAAACGGTCATTTTGCATATTATAATGCTTACAAGAGATGAAAATTATTTCACGGAACAAAAATTAATCAATAATTTTGCATACTAAAGGTGTTTGAGGTGAAAAGCAAGATATTCAAAATACTCGTGATTGCAAGAAAAACAGTTTTGAGAATCTTATTCTCGTTGTTTTTACTTGTTTATGTTCTTGTGGCTTTACTCAACAGCACCATAGTCCAGTCTATCACCGCAGCCAAGGTTGCGGATTATTTTTCCGAACAGTGGAATACCCGTTTTACAATAGGAGCGTTGGAAATCAGACCTTTGTTGAATGTGGCTCTCAAGGATGTTTACCTTGAGGATTTGAAACACGATACCATTGCAAACATATCCTATGTCAGTGCCGGGCTTTCTTCATTTACTCCATCCAAGCAACTGGCATTCTCGGATGTCGTTCTATCAGATGTTGATTTTAATCTGAAAATAGAAAACCGAAAGTTGAATTTCGCATTTATCATAGAC
>DXGG01000145.1 GCA_019114015.1 Candidatus Onthomorpha intestinigallinarum
CTTTATATCAACGGACGCCCTCACGGACCTGATGATGGCGTTACGACGTGTCAGTTGCACATGAGAAGGTTTAAGGATGGCGATACCATAGTTATAGAACCATGGAGAGCCAAACCGTTCCCTATAATCAAGGATTTGGTGGTTGATCGTTCCGCATTCGACAAAATAATACAGGAAGGCGGTTATATTTCAGTGACAACCGGTGGTGTTCCTGACGGAAATGCTATACCTATTCCAAAAAAGAATGCGGATGAAGCAATGGATTCGGCTGCTTGTATAGGATGCGGGGCTTGTGTTGCAGCATGCAAGAACGCTTCTGCTATGTTGTTCGTATCTGCAAAGGTGTCCCAATTGGCCTTGTTGCCGCAAGGCAAGCCCGAAGCGGCCAAAAGAGTTCAGGCAATGGTGGCAAAGATGGATGAATTGGGCTTCGGAAACTGCACGAATACCTATGCATGCGAGGCGGAATGCCCTAAGTCCATAAAGAGAAGCAACATAGCAAGAATGAACAGAGAGTTCATTTGTGCAAAGGTTTGTTCAGAGGAATAATAAAGATGTTTGACAATACCATGAGGGGGAATTCCCGGGGAAATCTCCCTCATCAGTGGTATTTATCACCGAAAACGTATAAACAATAAATGGAAAAACTTAGTTTGAGAGAGTCTCTGATGTATCTTTTACGTCACAAGAAGATTTTAATCGCAACATTCGTTATATCCGCATTGGTTTCGGCAGGTCTCAGTATGCTTCTGCCCAATTACTACAAGGCACAGGTAATGCTTTTGCCAAGTGACACCAATTCCATTTCAAAAGGTATCTTAAGCCAGATGGATAATGTGGATCCTATGAATTACGGAGGTGCGAAAGATTGCGAATATATATTGGATATTATCACAAGCGGCAGGGTTGTTGGGGCGGCTTGTGTCAAGTTCGACCTGGCAAAACATTACGGAATCGAAGCCGAAGGAGAAGAACTCAATGAAAAGTTGGGAAGGAAACTGTACAACAACATAAAGGCCAAAAGAACGGAAAATCTCGCGATAAAGTTGACGGTATGGGATACGGATCCGGTATATGCGGCCAACATAGCCAATTTCATGGCAAGGGAAGTAAGTGTGGTACGCAATGAAATGAAAAAGGAAAAGGCCGATTCCATTTGTGCCACCTTGGAACGCTCGAGAAAGGAAATAATGGTGAAAATAAACGCAATGTCCGACAGTCTGGCCAAAATCAGCAAGGAATACGGAGTGTACAACCCCGAAGGAATCAGTGAAAGGTTTGCAACCGAGTTGTCCAAACAGGTGGCAGCCGGAAATCAGATTGCAGTCGCACGTCTTGAAGCAAAAATGTCGGAAATAGGAGAAAAGGGTGAAAGAATAGACAATATAAAAACCCAGCTTGACAATTACATGGAAACGCTTAAACACTGGAATACACAACTCGAGAAAGCAAATCTGGACAGAGAAGCCGAAATCCCGACAGAGTTTATAGTGGAATACGCAACCCCTTCATTCTTTAAGGACAAGCCGAAAAGATCCGTGATAGTCCTTGTTTCGGCAATATCGTGCACGCTTCTGGCATTGTTTGTTTTGATAATAAGGGATAAATTGAACGGTAGCAAGAACGATAATGAAGTTGCTGCAACGGCCTAAGGAAATAGTATCGGAATTGTTCGGGACTCTGAGTCTTTGCTGGCAAAAACAAAAGGAAACAACTAAAGGTGCAATACTGACTTTTGTTTTGTGCGCTGTTTTCATTGCAGCAGGTTACTATTGCATAACTTATGAGTATTATGCCATCGCTTTTCTTCCTCCCGCATTGCTTGTTTTGCTTTTCGTGCTTTTCAAATTCAAGTACGCTCTTCTGCTCGTTGCCTTTGCAGTGCCTTTGTCGATAGACATGCAGTTCGGACAGTCGGCCTTGAGTCTGCCTTCCGAAGTTCTGCTGATATTGATAACTCTGTTGTTCTTGTGGCAGGCGTTGTTCAAGTCGGAATACGATATCCGCATTTTGAGAAATCCCGTAAGTCTGTTTTTGATTCTGGGTTTGTCGTGGACGCTTGTAACGTCCTTTTTCAGCGAAATACCGCTTGCATCCTTTAAATACCTGCTTTCCAAACTGTGGTTTGTCATACCCTGTTATTTTCTGTGCGTTACCCTTGTCAAGGGAGTTTCGGGCATAAGAATGTTCTACATAGCCCATTCCCTGTCGCTCGTTGCCGTTATAGTGTACAGTACGTTTTCATTGTTGACCGAGGGAGTGGAATTGTCGACGGCACATTATGTAATGCAGCCTTTTTACAACGATCATACGGCTTACGGGGCGATACTTGCGCTTTGGTTTCCCTTGTCCCTTTATTTTTCTTTTTCGGGCAGGAAAGTGTGTCCCAATGTTTATTACAGGATATTGTTCGTTTTGATAAGTCTGTTTGTCCTTCTCGGTTTCGTCTTGTCGTATTCGAGGGCGGCATGGCTGAGCATGTTCGGAGCGATAGGCGTATTCGTTCTGGTGAAGATGAGGATGAAATTGAGGACGTTTTTCATTTTGGCAGGCTCATGTATTCTGATATTGCTTGTTTTCTGGAATTCGATAGTCGGCCTTTTGCAGGGAAACGAACAGGATTCCTCTGGAAACATAGCCGAACATATAACTTCCATGACAAACATTTCAACCGATGCCTCCAACGTTGAAAGACTTAACCGCTGGGCATGTGCATTGCTCATGTTCAAGGACAGTCCTGTCGTAGGCCTTGGTCCCGGCACTTACCAGTTTCTTTATTCGGGTTATCAGAAATCGGCAAACCTTACCATAATAAGCACGGACAGCGGAGACTTGGGAAGCACGCACAGCGAGTATCTTAAACCTCTTTCGGAGGAAGGCTTTCCTGGCATGCTGTTTGTTATATGTCTTTTCATCTCCACAATATTTGTGGGTATAAGAGCGTATAACAGAACGGAGGACAAGGCTTTGGCCAATGCGGCTCTGTTTTTGACCATGTCCTTGTGCACATATTATGTCCATGCTCTCATGAACAATTTTCTGGAAACGGAAAAACTGTCAGTGCCTTTTTGGTGCATGACGGCAATGACGGTTGCGATAGACGTGTATGCAAAGAAGAAGAAAACGGAATCAAATTCCATCAAAATGGATTCAGAAAAGAAAAAAATCTTTTCAGAAAAGAAAAAATTAGAATCAAGTTCCAGTAAATCGGAATAGGAAGACGATAAATCGGAATGGAAAACAAATGATATAAATATGGCAAATTTTTTAACGAAGTTGTTCGGGAGCAAGTCTCAGAGGGATTTGAGGGAACTGACTCCCATAATGAATGAATGCCTTGCGGCCTATGATAAAATCAAAACCTTGTCAAACGATGAGTTGAGGGCCAAAACTGCGGAATTCAAGCAGATAATAAGGCAGTCGGTAGAGACGGAACAGAAGCAGCTTGACGCCTTGAAGGCAAGGGTTGAGAACGAGATAGACATGGATGTGGAAGAAAAGCAGAAGATCTACACCCAGATAGAGGAGTTGGACAAGAAGATATACGAGAGTACCCAATCCGTTTTGAACAGGTTGCTTCCCGAGGCTTTCGCCGTTGTGAAGGATACGGCAAGACGGTTTACCGAAAACGAGAAGGTTGAGGTTACGGCCACCGAATACGACAAATACCTTTCCACCGTCAAGGACAATGTCAACATAGTCGGAGACAAGGCTTATTA
>DXGG01000146.1 GCA_019114015.1 Candidatus Onthomorpha intestinigallinarum
GCGTTATATCTTCAAGTGTGCTGTCAAAGGCAATAACTAAGACAATTTTCGCAACAGGTTCCGAAGAGTTGAGACCTCAGATGGGCGGGGTATTATGCGAGCAGACAACGGAAGGTACCGTATTTGTCGCAACGGATGCCCACAAACTGGTAAAATATACAAGGACTGATTGCAGCGTGGATGAAAACAGAAGTTACATATTGCCAAAGAAACCCTTGACATTGTTGAACAAACTCCTGGTATCCAACAAAGAGGACGTTGATGTGGTAATAGACAACAACGAAACGAATGTCAGGTTCGACTTTTGCAACTATACGCTTGTTTCCCGTTTGATAGACGGAAAATATCCCAATTACAACGCGGCCATACCTTCAAACAATCCCAACAAGCTTATTATAGACCGTAACATGTTGTATGATTCGGTAAAGCGTGTTTCCGTATTTGCAAGCCAGACAAGCAATCAAGTCGTATTCAGACTTAACGGCAACAAGCTGTTGATTTACGCTCAGGACACCGATATGGCCACCGATGCGAGGGAAGAACTGAACTGCAACTATCAGGGCGAGGAAATGGAAATAGGATTCAATGCCAATTATCTTACCGAGATGTTGAACAATGTCGATACCGAAATGCTGCTTATGGAAATGTCCACACCGGACAGGGCCGGCATAATATATCCGTATGACGAGCAGGCAGAGGAAACTCAGGAGAATATCCTTATGCTTATCATGCCTGTTGTATTGATGAATTAACAATAAAAAACGATAGAAGCGATGAAAAAAATTATTTATTTGGTTGCATTGGCCTTGTTTGTATCATCCACGGCTTTTGCACAGAAGAAAGACAAAAAGAAAGAGGAGAAAAAGAGTTACGAGTTTACCCTTGTGAAGGAAAATCCCGCTTCTTCCATAAAGGATCAGTACCGTTCGGGCACCTGTTGGAGCTTTTCGGGAATTGCCTTGTTGGAATCCGAACTGTTGAAGAACGGAAAGGGGGAATATGATTTGTCCGAAATGTGGATAGTCCGCAATGCCTACATGGAAAAGGCCGAAAGATACGTTAGACTTCATGGCAACGCCACATTTGCTGCAGGAGGCGGATTCCCTGATATTCCTGCCATGATAAAGAAATACGGTATAGTTCCCGAGGAGGTTTATCCCGGATTGAACTACGGCAAGGACAAACACGACCATTCCGAACTGGACAAGGTATTGGAAGGAATAGTCAAGCCAATAGCAAACGCACAGACTATAACTCCTGCATGGAAGACGGCTTTCAACGCGGTGTTGGACGCTTATTTCGGACCTATGCCGGAGAAGTTCACATATCAGGGCAAGGAATACACGCCTGAATCCTTCGCACAAAGCCTTGGATTGAACTTCGACGACTATATAGAGATAGGTTCTTTCACTCACCATCCTTTTTACGAGAAGTTCATAATAGAAATACCTGACAACTGGGCAATGGCCTCAATTTACAACGTACCGTTGGATGAAATGATGTCGATAATAGACGAAGCGATAATGAACGGATACACCATCGGTTGGGGTGCTGATGTGAGCGAAAAGGGCTTTTCATGGAAAAACGGAGTTGCAATAGTGCCTGACGAGGAAAAGGTTGACTTGACGGGAAGCGAAAGAGACAGATGGGAAAAGCTTACTGCCGCTGAAAAAGCCAAAATGGCCTATTCGTTTGACGGAACGGCAAAGGAAAAAACCATAACACAGCAAATGCGTCAGGAGGCTTTTGACAATTTTGAAACCACTGATGACCATGGAATGCAGATTGTGGGAATATACAAGGACCAGAAGGGAACCAAATTCTACAAGGTGAAGAATTCATGGGCTGCAGAGAATATCTATGACGGATATTTCTATGCTTCAGAAGCTTTCGTAAGGTACAAGACGATAGATTTCCAGGTTAACAAGAACGCCTTAAGCGCGGAAATGAAACAGAAATTGAACATAAAATAATTACGGTCCGATTTCGGTTTTCCGGAATTTGATTTTAAAAAAACGAATTCTGAATTCAAAAAAATGAAACTTGATTCTGATATGACGGAATCAAGTTTCATTTTTTTAGTATGGAAAAAGGTGTACACAAGACGTGCACACCTTTCTGATTGTTATGAATTTGTTTTGTTGTTTTAGTGTTTAGGCTTGATGTCAAGCTTTACGGGAGCTATCATGTTTTCAGGTTTAAGGATTGTATCCAAATCCTCCTTGGACAATATGTCGTGTTCAAGAACCAAATCATAAACTCCTTTGCCGGTTTGTACCGCTTCCTTGGCTATTTTCGTGGAGTTTTTGTATCCGATTATAGGATTCAATGCAGTGACAATGCCTATTGAGCCTTTGACCTGGCGTTCGCAGTTTGCGGCATCGGCCTTTATTCCGTCTATGCACAATGTTCTCAGTGTATCGAAGCCGTTGGTCAACAGGTTGATTGATTCGAACAGACAGTAAACCAATACCGGTTCCATAACGTTCAATTCCAACTGGGCGTTTTCGGCTGCGAGCATTACGGCAGTGTCGTTGCCTATAACTTTGTAGCAAAGCTGGTTCATCACTTCAGGGATGACAGGGTTTACTTTGCCTGGCATGATTGAGGAACCCGGTTGCATTTCAGGGAGGAACAGCTCGTGTATTCCGCATCTTGGACCGGAACCCATCAGTCTCAAGTCGTTGCATATCTTTATGGCCTTCAATGCTATTCTTTTCAACTCGGATGAATATCCCACCAGGGAAGAGGTGTCCGATGTAACCTCTACAAGGTCTTCTGCAAGGCGAACGTTCCATCCGGTTATCTCTCTCAGAGCTTCGACGCAAAGTTTGCTGTATCCCGGTTCTGAACATATACCGGTACCTATTGCAGTGGCTCCCATGTTTATGCACAACAGTTCGTCAGCGGCTTTATCCAGGTTGGTTATTTCTCTTTTCAACAGATTGGCAAAGGCTTGGAAGGTTTGTCCCAAGGTCATCGGAACGCCGTCCTGAAGTTGGGTTCTTCCCATTTTTATGATGTGTGCGAATTCTTTTGATTTTGCCTCAAGCGAAAGAACTATTTTGTTCAAGGCTTCTGCAAGTTTTTTGTTTTCGAGGTACAATCCGAAATGGAAAGCGGTAGGGTAGGCATCGTTTGTAGATTGTGATGCGTTCAAGTGGTCGTTAGGGGAACAGAATTCGTATTGTCCGTGTTCTTTTCCCATTATTTCCAATGCTCTGTTGGCGAGTACTTCGTTTGCGTTCATGTTAACGGTAGTTCCTGCGCCGCCCTGAATCATGTCAGACAGGAAGAACTCGTGATGTTTTCCCTCGAACAGTTCGTCGCAAGCCTGAGATATGGCTTTGAATTGTTCATCGCTCAATTTGCCTTGCTTGTGGTTTGCAACGGCTGCTCCTTTCTTTGTCAAGGCCATTCCTTTGATAAAGTTGGGATAGTCGTTCATCAGTCTGCCTGATATTTTGAAGTTCTCGAAACCTCTCAATGATTGTACTCCGTAAAGAGCTTCAACAGGGATTTCTCTTGTGCCGATAAGGTCACTTTCTTGGCGTGTTTTGCCTGAATATTTTGTTGAATCTTTCATTGTTGTGATACTTTTGAAATTTGACTTTTACATTTTTCAAATAAAGTGCAAAAGTACAAAAACATTTGATATAACGGTGATAAAAACCGTGATTTGAATAAATTGTGATATGTTTGTAATATTCTTATCGGAAGACTTCCACGGAACCTGTAAATTCAAAATCTTTTGTTTTTCCCTTTGCCTTAAAGCGATAGAAGTATGTTCCTGCTGCGGACTTTGTTGCGGCAGGAGACCAGAAATCTTCCTTTTTTGAAATATTCTCTTTAAGGTATATTCTTTTTCCGTATCGGGTATAGATGGCGAGCTGGTTGTATGAGAAATAAGTATTTCCCAAAAGCCCTATGATTTCAAATGTATCGTTTATTCCGTCATCATTTGCACTGACCATGTTGGGAAAATGAAGGTTTATTATGTGCAGGTTAAGATAATATGAACTGTCGCAACCATTTTCGTCAGTAAAAACTCTATTATACTCACCGCTTTCGCTTTCAGAAAATCCGTGTTCAGAATATGTTTCACCCGCAAATATTTCCACATCCAAGGTGTCGGCGAATAATTCAAAACGAGTGAAATTCAAAGTCAACAGACTGTCACACCCATGTTCTGTCTGCATATATTCGGTATATATACCGCTTTCTTCCTGGTAAAAATTGTCATCCTCGTAAGGCATTCCACAGAGTGAAGAATATATGGTGTCATTATAAGTAGGATTTACTAGTAAATCAAGATGTACAATACTGTCACAACCGGTTGAAGATGTCAAATGCCTTGTATAGAGTCCGGTTTCATTTTCGTTAAATCCGTTTTCTGTATATGTTTCTCCCTGACATATTTCTGCCGAAATGGTGTATTCATAGTTAGGATTTACGGTAAGGTTTAATGTAATTACGCTATCGCAGTTGTAGATGTTGCGATAAGACTGAATATATGTCCCGGTGCTATTTTCCGAAAAGCCGTATTCCGAGTAGATTTCTCCTTCGCAAATGTTTTCATCCAAGGTTAAAAAAAATGAAGGCTGTACTGTAAGTTGCAGATGTATTATGCTGTCACATCCAAACTCATTTTGCAGAATGTTTGTGTACAATCCCGATTCGCTTTCGTTGAAACCGTGTTGCGTATATACGGACCCCATGCAAATGGTATCAAAAATCAATGTATCGTAAACAGGATTCACAGTAAGATGAAGCACACCCCAATTTGTGCATCCTGCATCTGTTATGGAGCTATGGTAATAAACACCTGTTGAGTCGGCCTCAAAGTATTCGTCCGAATAGGTTTCACCCTCACAAATTGAGGCATAAATTGTATCATTTAAGGTAGGATGTACAACAATCGTTTTTATCGCACTGCCTCTGCAACTTTCTCCATCTTTTAGACTCAATGAAAAATCCCTTGTTTGGTCTGCTACAAAAATTATGCTGTCTGTTGTCTCCCCTGTATTCCATAAATAAACAGGTTCGTCAATGTTACATCCTGCCAATTGAGCGGCATACAACACTATAGTGTCTCTTTGACAAACCGTGTCAACAGCCAATATATTGGCACAGATGAAATCAATCGTTATTTGCGCGTACGCTGAATCTGCACATTGGGAGTTTGAAAGCATAGACATCAAACGAATATCGTATACTCCATTTGTATCGTAGTGTCTTACCACTTCCCTGTCAAAAGATACTGTTCCGTCTTCAAAAATCCAGAAGGAAGAATCCATGATATGTTCGGTAAATGTGCTATATGTCGTATCAAAGTCCAAATAGCTCAAGTTCTCAAAATATACATTGCCTTCGCAGGCATCGATTCTATAGTTTATTTCCGAATGTGGCATAAGGTTGATAGATGTTGTTGAAAGTGTAAAATTACATTCAGGATTTCCAATGAAGGAGGCTATACAATTGTAATTCGTACTGTCGATAGGTACAACTATTTCATAGTTCGTAGATAATAGTGTTGTGTCATTTTCTTTGTACCACTTGTATTCAAATCCAAGAGGAGCCTGAAGATGAATACTGTCTCGGGCATCACATAAGTTTACAAGATAGATTCTTTTTTTTGCACAGTCCAACGTAAAATAAGCATAGCCGAAATGTCCACCCTCTTGACAGTCGTAAGTTGTAAGACGAATTTTGATTGTCTGTTCATGGTAAGGTGCTATGTCAACGCCTAATGTAGTCCAATCTTTATAAAGATTCGTTTGCCCGCCTACCTCAACCGAATTCCACCCTAAGTCTCCGCTCGCATAGAAATCGGCAAATCCGCACAATGAATCTATCAATTGGTCGTTTTCATCCAATATTTCGAGCGTAAAACGCGGTTGTTGGTTAAGTTCGTGTCCGGGATCCTGCAAAACAACAGCATATTGCAATCTAATCATATCATATTCCGTTGAATCTACAGTGTATTCGTATGAAATGCTTTCAGCCTGTGCACCTATATTGTCGTTGCCCAATCTTACGGATGCTTTTTCTCCCGGAGGTATTATTCTAAGTTGATAATTTGTATGGGCATCATATTCATTGGTATCTACGTTCATAACTTGTCTGTTCGAAATTATTCCCCATGAATTGTAAGGATTATTCGGACTTTCATAGTAAGGATTTTCATAAGTTCCCCAAGTAAGATAGGTATTTGCTCCGGTAAAGTTGGTGAAATCCAAACAATTGTTCAATGGCGTTTTATATTGGAATGACCTTCCCTGAGAAATCTCGCATTCATCGCATAACGTATAAACAAAGAAAGTATAGTCTGTAGCTTCCTTGAGGTTGTTTATGGTACATTCTTGAATTCCTCTTGCTATTGTGTCGTAATATGTCACTTCATCCGAACCGTTCGTTTCTTTATAACCTACAACATAATAATCAATGGTGTCTATATCTTCCCACCACACGGTTATTGAATTGTGTGATATGTCCTTGCACCACGCATTGTTGACTTCAGGACATCCGAAATACACATCCTGTGTATATAAGTTGTTAGTACTATAAATATTCCAGCAGTTCATAGGAGAATCTCCTAATGTCCCGACAATAATAACACGTGTATTTTGATTGCAAATTTTAGGTAAAACCAAATGATTTGAAGAAACCGGATCATAGTCTTCAAGATCCGGTTCTGTTGCGAAGAACCAATTGACGCCCTCTACATCATCCCAGTTGAAATATATGGAGTCATCGCCGATTGTGTACGTAACATTTTCCGGTTCTATGCTTGCGCAGTATTCTCCCAATACTCCGCATCTGTCAACCGAGTTGCAATCTTCTCCGTAAACGTGATATGTTATTCCGGTATTGGGTGTCAGGTTTGTTATTGTTACAGAATTTGTGTTGCTTTGCACAGTATGTACCTGATATGAAGGATCTGCGAATGTTTTGTAGTAATAATGAGTTGTTGATGTTTCAACGTACTCTATGGTGTAAGGAACATTGTCTTCACCTTGCCAGGAGAGTTGTACGGTTGTTGAATCTATGTATTGGCATTGGACATCGGAGGGAGGAATACAGTTACAGGCTTCGAAATAAATCTCAAAACCTTCTTGAGGATCATCGTCGTCAGCACTGAATTTTACGCTTAAAACATTAGTATCCACATAACACATGTATGTTTCCCTGTACCATAACTGCTGTATTATGTCTGTTGAGGATATGTCTCCTTTTAGCACTTCCAGATTTACCCTGTCAATTGAACTGTTGTTGTACCAGTCCAATTTTGATATGATTGTAACTTTGAAGTGATGGGAAGGATTTGTCGCACGAATGGTATAGGATGCATTGACCCTTGACGAATGATTGCCATTGCTCCCTCCGTCATCGTATAATACGCAATTGTCAGAAACAACTTCATTGTGTCCGCTTACTCCCATGTATAATGTTTGTTGGGAATGACCGATAAGACAATACAGTAATAATATTATAAAAACAATGTTTTTTCTAATCATGGTGATGTAACAAATGATATTTTTGGATACAATATTTTTCCTAACCATATCAAACAAATGGATATGAATTTTGCAAATTTATCATTCGTTTTCTATAAATATGCAGTTCTTGTTGGTTCTTATCCGCTTCTATGCGGATTTGCATATTCATTTTAAACCAAACCGTAAGAGTTTTTTTTGTATCCTTTAAAAATTTTGCGGTTTGAAATATTTATCGTATGTTTGCAACGCGATGAATTTAATGACAAATAAAAAATTGATTATTATGAAAAGAACATTTGTTTTGTTGGCTGCCCTTATGTTTGCAGGCATTGCCTTTTCACAAGGAAAAATTGAAACGAAAATCATTTACAATGATGAGGAATTGAGCAATCCGGAATCTTATGATTTGTATGAAATCATCAAACCTTCGGGTGAGAAGGGCAAAACCATAGCTGTGAAACATCTTTATTTTAAAGAGGAAAATAGAAAAGGTTTCTATGTCATTACAACGGCCTCTACGACTGACGAACTCGTGAATCTCATCAACGAACATAAGCAGGATGATATGTATGTCAAGGAAATGTATGAGGATGAGGGCCTTTATTATATATTGTTTAACAAAGCAGAAGCCGAAAAGGAATAATCCGTATTGAAAAACAGGACACATTGATAATGTTTGCGGCAGGGAATCTTTTACCCCGCCGCTTTTGTTTTTTCTTTTCAGAAGACAAAAAAATCTTTTTTGAAAAGAAAAAAACGGATTCTGAAAAGAATTTCATGGAATCAAGAAAGAAAATCAAGGCTTTTAAAGTAGGGAAAATCTATCGGTGTTCGAATCTCCGCAATTCAAGACGGATGCCGTCCCATAAGGCAAAACCATTCTGCTCGAGCCATTCCCCAACGTTTACGTAGCGTGCGGAATCCCCAATCGCAACATCGCATGCCAGATGTCTGTGTCCGAATATGAAATAATCTATTTCCAGTTTTTTGTGTACCGACATGCAGTACTTGTATATAGGTTCCTCCTGTTTCAGGTCGGTAAGGTCTTTGGCCGAATGCGATTCCCTGCTTTTTCTTGACCAGAACCTTCCCAACGCAAAAGCAATACGCGGATGGAGACTCGCAAACAGACTTGTACATATCCTGCTTTTGAACAGTCTGTTTATCAATTCGTATTTTCTGTCTCCTGTATCCAGTCCGTCGCCATGGCCTATCATGAATCTTTTTCCGTCGATTTCGATTATCTCCTTTGTCTTGTGCAGAACAAATCCCAGTTCCTCTTCAAGATAATCTCTTTGCCACATGTCGTGATTGCCGCAGAAAAAATGTATCCGACAACCCTTGTCGGCCATTTGTGCCAGTTTGCCAAGGAATCTTGTCTGCCCTTTAGGTATAAGGTCTTTGTATTCGAACCAAAAGTCGAATATGTCCCCCAGAAGATAAATCTCTTTGGCAGAATCTTCGATTGAATCGAGCCATGCAAGCACTTTTTTCTCCCGTTCTTTGCTTGAGGCTTTGTCAGGCGAGCCGAAGTGAAAGTCCGCAACGAAATAAACGTTATTTTTCTTCATTGCCTTCTTGTGTTTTTTTCATCTGCTCCTCTTTTTGCTTGATAAAGTTTTCCAATATTAGGGTATGCTGGTTTTCGGGCATGGTTTGCTTTAGTCCTTCCAGAACCTCCTTGTACATTGACAGATCAGATCTGTAATCGAACAGGGGACGTCCTTCGAAAGTCCTGTACAATGCTACCAGGGTGGTCAACGAGCCTTTGTTTTTGCGGATGAATTCCGTTGAAGACCGCAACTCTTTTTGTTTCATCAGTTCCAGTTGTCGTATAAACACTTCACGGATTGAGTCGAAGTTGCTTATGTTGTTCGTTTTCAGAAAATCGCTCATGCTTTTGAGCGTTGCCCGTCTGTTGCTGGTCTCAACGTTCAGTTCCTTGAGCAGTTCGGATTCCTTGGAGCCTTCTATGGTATATGTTCCCGAGAAGTTGTCTGCCCGGGCGTTGATTCTTATTCTTTCCTTTGCCTGAGGACAGATGACAATGTAGTCTTCGGCGTATGACAACGAAAAAAGGGTAGGTTGTTCCAAACGTATTATCTTGTCGAAACGTCCTTTTCCGTCAATTGTTATGGTATCGTTGTCGGTGAATCCCTCTTTCTGCATTTCCATGAGAATCATTCGGGTCTCCTTGTTTCCGCTTATGGTTCCCGAAATCTCGAAACTGTTTTCATCGAGTTTCTTTTCCTTTGAACAGGCTGCAAACACAAGCATTGCACCTAACAGAACGATGGTCGTTTTTGTATTCATGGTCTTATCATTTTTCCTGTTGAGAACGTTTTATGAAGTCGGCTATGGTCAATGCTGCCATTGCCTCGGTTATTACGCCGCATCTGAGTACGGCACATGTGTCGTGTCGTCCTTTGTTTTCCGTTTCCTTTATTTTTCCTTCTCTTGTTATGCCACGTATCAGCCCTATGCTCGAAATAGGCTTGAATCCCACATGCATTATTATGTCCATGCCGTTGGATATTCCCGCCTGGATTCCGCCGCAGTGGTTGGTCTTTGTGGTGAAGTCTTCGTTCCAATGGTCTATGTCCTGACTGCCGAATCTTTTGCAGGATTCTTTTCCGTCGCCTATTTCAAAGCTTCTTGCTGAAGGAATGCTCATCATCGCATGTGCCAGAACGGCCGACAGTTTGTCAAAGACCGGCTCGCCGAGTCCCGCCGGTACGTTTTGAATTGTGCATTTTATTACTCCGCCAAGGCTGTCGGATGATTCTTTGGCCTTTTTCAAGGCCTCTTCCGCTTCTTTTCTTTGTGTGATATAGTCGAAATCGCAGATGGATTCTATTTCCGATTTTACCGTTATGTTCACCGGTCTCAGGAACAGTTTTGCCAATGCTCCGCCCACAACTCTTGTCGTTGTTTCTCTTGCGGATGCTCTTCCGCCTCCCGATGAGGCATTGATGCCGTATTTACGGAAACAGGTGTAATCCCCGTGAGAGGGTCGGAATATGTCTTTAAGATTGTCGTAATCCGATTTTCTTGCGTTATTGTTCGGAATGATGAATGCCAATGGGGTGCCGAGCGTTTTTAAGTTTTCCATGCCGCTTATGAACCTTACCTCGTCGTCTTCGGTTCTTTGTGTTGAATATGCGGAATGAGGTTTTCGTCTGTTCAGTTCCGAGCGTATAAAATCCAGATCTATTGACATTCCTGCCGGCAACCCTTCCAATATTCCCCCAATGAAATCGCCGTGACTTTCTCCGAATGTGGTCAACCTAAAGTCTTTTCCGAATGTATTGGAACTCATAAACAACAGTTTGTATGCGAATTAGGTTGCAAAGGTATTCATATTGCGATAAATAATCGAACAAACCCCCTTTTTTTTTCTCCAAGTGAAATAAACTTGCTACCTTTGCAGGAATTTATTGGGTTTAATCGTTTGTAGTAAAGAACATAAACATATAATACGATGACAGCAAAGGATGTTATAAAAAGAGAAGATGTTGTAATCAAGTTTGTTGGGGATTCCGGAGACGGAATGCAGCTTACGGGTACGCTTTTTTCTGATACTTCTGCTTTGGACGGGAATGATATAGCTACGTTTCCGGATTATCCGGCAGAGATAAGGGCGCCTCATAACACCGTGGCGGGTGTTTCAGGTTTCCAGGTACACATAGGAAGAAAAATTTACAGTTCGGGAGATAAGGCTGATGTGTTGGTTGCTATGAATCCTGCTTCTTTGAAATCCAATCTTAAATGGGCTAAAAAGGGAGGGGTTATAATAGTTGATGCAGACACTTTTGATGAAGAGGCCATCGAAAAGGCTGGTTATACTTCCAATCCGTTGGATGACGATACTCTTTCCAGCTACAAGGTGATAAGGGCTCCTATAACCAGTTTTACCATAGAGACAGTAAAGGATATATTTACGGACAGGAAATCTGCATTGAAGTGCAGAAACATGTTCGCATTGGGTATGATATTCTACATTTTCGGAAAGACGTTGGATCATACTGATTCTTATCTTGAGAAGAAGTTTGCGAAGAAGCCTGAGGTTGTTCAGGCCAACAAGTCGGTTGTGAGGGCGGGATACAATTTCTGTGAGAATACAGGAGTTATGGAGAGCCAGATGTTGGTTCAGCAAGCCCGGATGCCGAAAGGAAAATACAGGAATATAACGGGTAACATTGCTACCGCATGGGGTTTGCTTGCCGCTGCGGAAAAAGCTGGTCTGCCTTTGTTTCTGGGTTCTTATCCTATAACTCCCGCAACGGACATATTGGTTGAATTGGCAAAGCACAAATCATTGGGTGCAAGGGTTTTTCAGGCTGAGGATGAGATTGCGGGCATATGTTCTGCGATAGGAGCGTCGTTTGCCGGTGCAATGGCTTGTACTTCTACTTCAGGACCGGGTTTGTCCCTAAAGAGCGAAGCCATAGGCCTGGCTGTTATGGCGGAGTTGCCTTTGGTGATAGTTGACGTTCAGAGAGGCGGTCCTTCAACGGGCTTGCCAACAAAGACGGAACAGGCTGATTTGGTTCAGGCCTTGTTTGGAAGAAATGGAGAGGCTCCATGTATAGTAT
>DXGG01000147.1 GCA_019114015.1 Candidatus Onthomorpha intestinigallinarum
AATGAAAACATTGCCACAACCGCAAATAATAACAATTTTTTCATGACTAAAAATATTTAATTAAACCATTTTGACCTTGCAAAGATAATTATTTCATCGAGAAAAACAATTTTTTTTCATCCTTTTTGCAGAAAATATCAAGCAACCATTACTTCAATGGCAAAAAAATCAAAACACATGAAAGAGTGATTCATCCCTTTTGCTATGATACAAACAAGGATAATTTCTTTGAAAAAGAAACTGTCTACCAACGGAATGTCCGAAAAAAATAGAAGTTCCCTAAATCTATAATTAATTACAAAGTGTCAATTCTCAATAAAATGTTATTACTGAGGAACATATATTATCTCACCATTATCTAACTCATAAGCCGTACCTATCTTTCTGCCTTTTCTACCAGATTCCTTTTCAGAGTTTTCGGATGATATATAACGTTCTATTTTATTTCCTTTTTTCGTTATTATCTCCATGTTTTCCTTACCAGGATTCTTTACCATGGTGTAATCTTCATTGCTGAATATTTCAGTCATATCATAACGTGAAACTAGCGCAACCATAAGTGCAACAGCAAATATCATTGCAACATCAAACAAATTGCCGACAACACTCATAGGATCATTGTCACCCTCATCTCGCAACAATTTACCTCTTTTCATAAGATCGATTTTTCTTGTTTAACAATCCTTCCAAATATTCCAAATTAACCATATCACGCATATACCAGCGTTTTTTTACTTGATAAGTAACAAAACCTATTCCTGCAGCAAATAATCCCACTACCGTAGTGGCAAAAGCAACCTGCATGTTGTACGCCATTGAAGATATATCACCTGAAGCAAGTCCTACGAGAGCAGGCCCCATAGGTATCAGTGTCCCCATAAGTCCGAGCATTGGCCCCATTTTGGCAAGCATATTAGATAAAGACAAATCTTTATCAGCCTCTATTTCAAACTCTGAAACCAGCCTGCGCAATTCCTCCGAATCATCTTTCTTGTCTCGCATCCTGCTTATATACGAAACAACCAATGAACTGTTCCTCAAGGGTAAATGCAAAAAAAGTTCCTCAACGTTATCCGTATTAAGTCCGTTAAATTCCTTTTGGAGAATCATATTGGTTTTTCGAACATTTATATACTGTCCGAAAAAACCTCCTATCAAAATAAGAGAACGTATAAAAATAAAAACCAACAAAACAATGACAGGTACAAGTAGTCCTGTCGAAATCCAATAAAGGATATCAGAAATAAATTTCATATCAGTATGTTTTTGAATTAAATCTATTTTTTATTTTCATGCGATAAATGAAAAAACCTGTAAAAGCTCCAACAATTACAAGTAACACAAAGAAAGCCAAACTCTTAAAATCCATATAATTACTGCCTTCCACAGCCGTTTTGCCGTTTACAGTAGCTATTGTTCCGATAGTTGCAATAAGTACATTTAAAAGGAACAGTAGTTCAAAACGTATTTCCTTTGTTGAAAGGATTCTTCCGAATAAAAAGGAAAGCAATGGAACGGTTATGAAGATCACAATTGCAAAAGACCATGCAATAAGCGAAAAGGATTGTCCTGGAAATGAAAATACAACAAAAACCAATATACCAAACAATGCAGGGAATATGGTCAAATTCGGCAAAAAGCCCAATACACGGCAAAGAAACAGTGTTTTCCTTTTTACCTTTTCTTCCGTAATAACCTTTACCGACAAAAGACAAAAAGCCAATTGTATCATTACATCTATGCATATCAATATTGATATATTCAACATAAGATTTGTATCAGACAACCAGTCGGATATCTTTGTCTTAGACTGTTCTATCGCCAAGGGATACATCAATCCGACAAATAAAGCAGATATTAATCCGTATACAAAAACATAGATGTGTTTCCCATATATGGAAGTCTTGATTACAAAACTTAAAGAGACTAAACACACAAGTAGCAATAAAAGCATTTCCATAACGCTTTAATGTCTTTTTCGTTTAACGACAAATAAAAGCAACAATGTAATAAGTATAACTGATACAATGGCTACTATGACATTGCTCAATACATTTTTGGACTCGTTCAGTTCATTGTTGTTTACAATTTGTTTTTTAAGAGTTACATTCTTTACCGTTCCTTCCTCTATCATAGATTCCCTTATATCTTTTATACTTTTACGGTACTTTTCCGCCATATTATTCTGAAGTTTGGATGCTATATATTCTGACAACTTGGTATTATCACATACGAAACCGGAACATGACGGCTTATGTTTCAATATCAATTCTCCATGCAATTTCGCCGTCTGAGACAATTGAAACTCACTTGCCTTCCACATGCCTTTTCGTGCTGTTTCCATCATTACAGCAGTTATTTCTTCGAGAGCAGCAGGATTTTCTCTTTCAAAATACTGTTTAATTCCAAGGTTAAATTTATCCTTAACATAAACATCATAAATGTCATTCCATATACTTTCATTCACAGCTTCAGGTTTCATTACATTCCACCCGTAAGTATTCTGTATTATTTCCGCAAACGTATTGGCCGAAGATGCCCCTCCTTTCATTTTCTCCTTTATATATGCAGGATTAAATATTGTCGTACGACTTTCAATACCCACTGCTTCTTTTATTTCTTGCATGCGAGCGTTATTGCGATTGCGATAATCGCTAAGATAAGCATCCGGCTCTTTTCCGGTAACGGTTTTTATGGCAAGATTCATCCCTCCCATGAATTCATAAACATGATCGAGACTCAAAGCTCCCCACGTATTACTTTGACGAGGCTGTATAACAACATCCGCATTAGTCAAAGCTGCCTCAAAGGCAAATTGTACAAACTTTTCCCAATCCTGTTCACTTCCGTAAAAAGCTCCCATGTTGTTCAAATACACATCTGCTATTTCCTTTGTATTTTCCCAACGATCTCCACTGTTTACCATATTGGTTATACCCGTT
>DXGG01000148.1 GCA_019114015.1 Candidatus Onthomorpha intestinigallinarum
CGGAATTCTCCAAATAATTAAAATCGTTATTATTGATTTCATTGTCTTTTATTCTTATACATGACCACTGTTTTCCAATTAAAGATTTTGTTCGTTCATTATCTTTGATTTGTTGTGATGTGCTGCTATGATATTTTCTTCCGTCAAGTTCTATTACGCACCCTTTTTTGACACCATAAGGATATTCGACAGCAAAATCTACTCTTTGAGCATAATGATTCTTTGTGTCGAGTATATTGTCTAAAGATCTTTGCGGCAACAAAAAATGTCTGAATATAGATGGTGATATTTCCGTAATATATTTCTTTTCGAGGTCTGAATCCAGATGATCTTTGTTGTAATTATTGCAATCATATTTCAATCTGTTATCCAATGCGTGTAATGCAAGAAATATATCTTCATCATTAATACCTTCAATTGAATAATCAATACACCCTAATGTTTCTTCCTCTTTTTTGTTTCCAAACGGTTCAAAGGCATTTTCCAGTAACGGGCTGGCTTTTGTCGGTAAACCTCTTGTGACGATATTGTTTAAAACAGCATATATTGGATTTTTGTCGTCATAAATACTTGCACCTATGTCAAAAGGAGCGGAAACTTCAAAAGATGACAAGTGTTTTAGTAATGACTGTTTTTTTTCTTTATTCGCTTCACATGCCTTTCTTATGCCATCCAATTGATAGGCTGCATGAAACTGTACGGGCGGATTAAAAGGAACTAATATAGGATTATTTTCAAATCGTTCAATTTTGAATAGTTTATATTTGGCAGTGTAAGTACGTTTTTCATCCTTGTTGTGTTCCTCTTCCCAAATAATTTCAGGTGATTTAAACCAATTTGCGAATGCATCGATTCTGCGATTGTTGACATTCAAAGGTCCTACACAAATAAAATAGTGTTCACCTTGAATGGTATTGGCAATAATGTTTGCCACACCTTGCACATCTACTGAATTTACATCAAGGATATTCGAAAAGAAATGAAGGGTAACCTCCGATTTTGAACGAATATCGTCTTCCGTAATTTGATTTAGGGCTTTTTGCTTAGCAATTATTTCACAATTCTTGCCTGCGTAAATATTGGTATGCAGTACAGCTCTGTTTAATGTAAGCTCCGCAGGCTCTATAAGAACAATACGATTGATGTTGTCGGGTAAATTTTTCTTCTTTAAATAATCAAACAAACAAATGGTTGCCAGGCCCTGACCACATCCCCAATCAATTATTTGTATATCATGTTTGAATAAGTCTTTGGGGAGCTTTGATAATGCAGTTTGGATTTTTGCTTCATGCATTTTTCCATATGAAAACAAATATTGACATAATTGTTCATTGGAATCCAACAATGCTATGCCTCTATTTAGAGAGTTATATAAATCATCGCGTTTTTCATTGGATAAAAGGCTTAATTCATCCATTGCCACTTGTCTTATCTGGGTAAAAGATGGATTATGTATTCCTTTTATTTTTTCCTCGTATGTGACCATAAGATACGGATACTTTTTTTGTATTTTTTCTTTTCCTTTATAGACGATTATTTTCCAATTATTTCATGTGTTGTTCTTAACGATATCGTTTAAACTAGGAAAAGATCATTTGCCAGTTATTGTTTCAGAATAAGGATTAAGTTTGTGTCTGTTATAATTTGTTATGGCTGTTTCTTTGCTCGTATTTGCATAACAATACTCACACTGATGAGGGCAGGTATTATATTCTCCTATATCTTTACTGACTACACAACCACATAGAATCCTTTGTCCTTTATCGGTATTGTTTTTTGATTTTACGGCATAGTGCTTTTTGTCATCCAAAAGAATGGCTTTTTCCGGTATTTTTTCGGTTTGGTCAAATAGGTTCATGGTTGAATCTTTGGAATATATTTTAACTCCAAGGAAATTCATCAATATATCATCTTTCCACGCAAACCTTATCATTAAATTGTCATCAATACAACGATTTGCATCGATATCGAATTCTTTGAATATTGATTTTTCTCCGCAAGTTGACAATATATAATTCCATCCTTTTGACTTATTGAGCAAAGACAGTCTTTGTGCAAATTCAATCATTGATTCTTCGCTCCATTCGTTGTAATATATGTTATTGTGAATCAAGTTTGTCTTTACTTTCCTATATGATTCAATATCTGCAAAACTGAATACCAGCTTTTCCGTATATCCGACAAGATTATCACCTATCTTTTCAATTTTTTTTAAAAGAGTATTGATGGATATGGAATCGGTTAAAATAAGTGGATCAAACCGCCATATTACATGTCCTTTACCCAATTTATCTGTCAAAACTTTAAATGTCTCGATTCTTTCATTTAATGATGGAACGCCTTTTTCCAGACCTTCTGCTTCGTAATCGTTCAGTGTATATTGTATATAGCAATTAATATGGGGTTTATACATGTTAAGTTTGTGAATATGTTCCAATAATGGTTTTGGGTTCTTTGACCAAAATACAATGAATCTGACATCTTGATATGATACATAGCTTTTTTCTCCATTAAACGGATTGATCCACGCTGAATATCCTTTTTCAAGACGATGGAAAAACCAGTCGGAATAAAAAGCCGGAATGTCCGTACTTCTGCTAGCAGAAATAATATAAGGGCTTTGTGCTTTGGCAATATTGCCATTTTCGAGGTGTATCTCTCTCTTTATCCAAGACATGATTGTTGCTGTATTTTAATATTGTGCAAATATACAAGAAATATTTCATAATAACCAAACAACTGACAGCCCGCAATCTTAATTGATTAAGCAGGTTATTCAACACAAAAGCGGACCGGAAAACCGGCCCGCCGTCAACAGTGTACACAACAGAAATTCCAATCCGCTACTCCGTAACGAGTGACTTGACCGTAAGGTCCGCAAGCTCGAACTTGCACTTGGCCAACGAACGCATGAACTCGGCAGAAGGGTAGAACCTGCACCTTGCCCTGCGTATGCTCTCGGCCGTCACCTCCTCGGCACTCGCAACCGCCTTGGCCGATATGCTCGGAATG
>DXGG01000149.1 GCA_019114015.1 Candidatus Onthomorpha intestinigallinarum
CAATCTGAGCAATGATGTGAAAAAGGAATCGAACTCCTCCAAATCCCCCTCCTCTCCCCTGACAGTCAGACTATGTCCTCTTTCATTCAATACAAGAGCAGGAAACAACACCTCTATGAATTTGAAATTCCTGTTGTTTACACCCCAAAAGGAAAGTAAATCCAAATCCTGCAAATCTATTTTCTTTTCTATCGTCATTTACCTGTTATTTTTATTTCCGTTCTTCTGTTTTTAGCCCTTCCTTCCTCCGTATCATTAGTTTCCAACGGCCTTGAGAATCCATATCCCTTTGCCTGCAAACGGGCAGATTCAATGCCTTTCTCCTTTAAATAATCCACCACTGCCCCAGCCCTTTTTTCCGACAAAGTCATATTATATTGCTCCGACCCCTGATTGTCGGTATGTCCCTCCACAACTATGCTCAATGTAGGGTTATCTTCCAAAAGCCGCACCAAGGTGTTCAATTCGACAAACGAACTCTCCAACAACTCATAGGAATCAGTGGCATAGAATATGTTTTTCAAAACCACACTGTTCCCAACCACAATCGGGACAAGTTCCAAATCCTTCTCAAAAGCCTGTTCGGGATTATGACCCTCCAATGAAAAGTTTTCCGAATGGAACATATAGGATGGAGATTGCGCTGCAAGGGCATATTGCTTTCCTATCGGCAGACATATCAGATAATGTCCGTTTACGGAATCGGAAACGCTCTCTGTGGCAATCCGTCCCGTGGACAAGTCCCTCACCTGAAGCCTTGCCTTAACGGCTCTGCCCGTTTCCCTGTCCCTGACATTTCCCTTCATATATGTAACCGCAACAGGTCTTGCCTTGTCATAAAGCTCGAAAGCATACAAGTCCAATCCGCCGTAACCGCCTTCCCGTTCCGAAGCATAGATCGCATAATCTCCCAAAGGCGAAACGACAAGACTTGTCTCGTCCGCCGAAGTATTGATGGGATAACCCATGTTTTCAACCGATACAAACCTGCCATTGTCCAAAACGGAATAAAATATGTCCATGCCGCCCATGCCACAATGATAATCCGAAGCGAAATACAGCCTGCCGTTCGAAGGATGTATGAAGGGCGAAAGCTCCTTTCCTTTGGTGTTTATGACCTTGCCGCAGTTTTTTGCCTTGGTCCATTCCCCGTTGTCTTGCAAATAGGAATAATATATGTCGCTTTGACCGTAACCGCCCTCCCTATTGGAAACGAAAAACAGGGTTCTGCCGTCCGATGCTATCGAAGGCTGCGCATCCCAATAGGGACTGTTTACATTCTTGCCCAGATTTCGAGGCTCACCCCACTTGTCGCCCAAACGTTCCGAAACATATATGTCGCAACTCCCCAATCCGTCCTGAGCATAACAGCGTGTGAAATAAATGAAACGCCCGTCCGGACTTATGCAACCGGCTCCTTCGTTGTTCTCGGAGTTCAACACGTCGAACACCTTCCGTGCCTTGTCCCATTCATCTTCAGTTCTGACCGACATGTAAAAGTCCTCCTCGGGCTGTCTTCCGTCGTTGAACAGAATCTGACGGGTAATCAACAGTTCCGAACGGTCCGCCGTCATGGTGGGAAGGTATTCGTTGTTCTCACTGTTTATATTCGGCCCCATATTCTTCGGATTGAACTCCACGGGATTGTCCAACGCCTCTATTCTGAACCGAAAGCATGAAATCAAATGCAAGGCTTCTTCCCTCCTTTCGGCATAACGCTCGCTATCGGGAACAAGCGACAAATATTTTTCCAGATAGACTATCGCACTGTCATATTTCTCTTCCCTCGAATATATGTCGGACAATTTCATATACGCATTGAAATCGTATTTGTCGTCAATCCTTTCTACCTCAAGCAACATTCCTTTCGCCTTTTCGAAGGACTTTTCGGCGTAATACATCTCTCCCAAGGCCAGATAGGCCGGTTGGAAATCATCATGGTCGGATATTATGTCCAACAACAGTTTTTCCGCCTTGTCATATTCCGTTTTCGCCATCATGGCAACGGCCCTTTCGAATTTTTTCTCGGCCTTTGACTGTGCCGAAATACCGAACGGAACAAACAGACAAAGACCTATAAACAACAATATTTCCTTTCTCATCAAATCATTCTTTTTGCATGAATACGAAAACAGACTACAAATGTACGAAATAGGATTGAAACACAAAACCATCTCAATGTCCGCAAATCGGAATCAAACTCCGCGAAAATGAATTCAGAAAAGAAAAAAACGGATTCAGAAAAGGATTTTTTGTCTTCTGAATTCATTTTGTCCGAATCAAATTCCGTTTTCTACAATGTAAGTCTGAGTGCGAATCCTCCCTGTGTTGTCGAGCTCGGATAGGAATTCGAGACGAAAGGAGTGTTCATCGTCATCTCGAAATATGCTCTCAACACTATCTTTTCCGTAAGGGAATATTCGCCCGAAAGATTAAGGTTCATCACCTTTGAACCCGATGACACGAGGTTGACATTCTGGTCTATCTTTCTCAAGGTCGTACGGTTTATGTTCAGGGAAAAATCGGCTCTCACCAATATGTCGCTCTTGAACTGTCTGGAATTGGAGCCACCCATTCTTATATTGAATTCCACATCCTTGAATCTGTATCCTCCGCCTATGACATAGGATATTCTGTTCACCTCAGTCAATTGGGAATTGGAGAAGGAAAGCGATATGTTTCGGTCTTTTCTCAACTCGAAATTTGTCTGGAAACTGTTCTTCAGGTTAACGTCCACCTTCAAAAGAGGGCTGAACTGTTCGTTTATCGTAACCTGATCGATGACATCCTTTGCTATGAAATTGTTTGTAAGTTCGTTTCTCACCCATTCCGTACCGTAATCGTACCTGTCGTCGAGAGGTACTCTCACATCCGAGGTAAAGGCGCCTATGTTGTAATCGCAGGTGTAGTTGGAGGACAATGTGATGGAATTAACCCACTTTTTGAACACTTCCATCTTGCCCAGACCCGTATAGGTTATCTTCCAGTTCGGCATAGGTATCGCAAGGAAAGGCGACAAGGACTGTTTGGCGGCATCCTTGCCCATGTAGGCGGACAGGAAGGCAGGTATAAGCACCTGTTGGCTTATTGCGCCGTATCCGTCCGGGTAAAGTTCTCCGTTGACCGTGTCTCTTATCAACGTTCCCGTGTAACCGGGATTGGCAGCCGAATTTGCAGCGGCGAGTCTCCGCGCTATTTCGCTTCTGTTTGCGAGGAAGGTCTGAAAGACCGAGCTTACATTATCCTCATCCACCGAAGCGAACATCGTTCCTATGGCTATGACTGAAATACTGTACCGACCCGTATTCATGGGTGAAAGAGGGCCTGTAACTTGTCCGAGTTCCTTGTCGAACTTATAGTAAGCGCTGAAAACCTCGCTTTTGTTCCGTTTGAAGGTAAGGTCTATGTTGAATTCCTTGAAAGGTTCTATCTTTACCTGTGCGTTTATGTTTTCGGTACGTTTTTGATTAAGTGCGGTATTGAGCATGGAATCCTGGCTCAACCAGCCGTTTCTTATGGCTCTGTCTACAACGCTCAAATCCTGAGAGCCGAAGATGAAGTCGAAACCGGGAGCGAAATCCATGTCCGGGGTACTGCCGAGCCATTTTGCAACAGGCATGAAACCGGGAAGGCTCGTTCCTTCGGTCAGACTGTAATTAAACGATGCGGATTTCACGCCGGTAACCAGCCTTATGCTGTAATTCAACACCTTTTTAAATATCTTGGTCGCTGCGGATATGGAGTCCTCGGGGTTTTCCTCATCCTTGTTTTTGTCATCCTTTGACTTCTTTTCCATTTTCTTGGGAACGAAAGAACTGAAAGAAGAATTCTTCTGCAATTCGTCGTATGCCTTTTTCACTATCGGTATTTTGTTGTATATGGTCGTAAGGCTGACATTGGCCGTTGCGGAAATACGGCGGGAATTTTCAATATTGTTTCCCAGAGAACGCGTTGCCTCGGTTGCTCCCGTGAACTTGTATGTTCCACTGTAAGAACCGTTAAGTCGAACCCAATCGAAAATCGGTATTTTGTTTATAGGGACATTGACATTCAACTTGTAGTTTTGCGTAAACTGCTGAGCCCTTCCGAGTTCCAAAATAGAACTCCAGACCGAATCCTTTTTCTCTCTCGTATCTATTCTTCCGCGCGGCTCCTCTATAAGAGAATTGACTGTGGCATCATATTCGAATTTGATGTTTGAGGTAAGATCGTATTTGAATGTATAAGCCCTGTTCATGTAGAACTGTTTGTAATAATAAGGTTCCATGATAATCAACCCCTGGCTTTTAGCCCTTAAAAGCGTTTCCTCAAAGTCTCTTATTATTTCCGTTCTGAAAGAGAATGATTTCGGGTAATAATAAATTGTCATGTCTCTCAAAATTGCAAATGCCTTGGACTTGAACAGCTTTATCTTAGAGAATGGTTTCCAACCCTTTGAGCTGACATCATACTGATAGGCAAGCGACCCTCTGTGCTGTATCTTGGTATTGTGGTCTATATCGACGTCTCTCATATATGTCGAAGAATAGGAATAGGATGCATTCCAGTTTTCTATGTCGTAGAAATGTCTTTCCAGAGCTCTGTCTCCCAGACGATCCTTTCTTATGTTCATCAGACTGAAGTTTTTCCTGCTGACATAATCCTGCACCAAATGTCTTATGGAATCCCTTTCTTCTTCCGTACGGTAGCTCAACAAATCGTTTTCCAGCTTGACGTCAGGATCCAAAGGGTTATATTTGGGATTGCTTACAGACTGTGAATAGTCGAAATGTACAGGCAATCTGATTCCCCATTCTTCAGGGAAGAATTTTCCCACTTCTATGTTTGTTGCAAAATCCAATGTTCCCACATTGTCCTGAGATATTTCGGATACTTTCTGTTCCAACGTTCCAAAACCTGCCGAACGATATGATGCAGCAAGGGACACATCTCCCAAATCTGCCAGATTTGTCCTTGCAAAACCAGTTGCAGCCCAACCTCCCGAGCGGTTGAAATCCGTAAGTCGCAATTCGTTTATCCATATCTCCGCAGATTTTGGAAGCATGTCGTCATTGTCGTTTTCGTTTTGTTTTTTCGGATTTCTCACTCCAATCATTATCACCTTTACTCCTGCAATATTAGGCATTCCCAGTACTGTCAGTTTTTTCCCGTCAACAACCTCATAGTACGGAATCAAGGATGAAACAGTCTGGTCTCCGCCTCTAACCTTTTCATTACGGTTTTCCTTTACCTTTACCAAACGTTCCAAATCTATATCAACCTCATTGTCTGTCGGCCAAATGGCTTCTCTATTGCTTGTGCCGGTGTACCAAGGTGTAAATGAAAGAGGCACTTCATATTCGTAATAATTATTGGTAAAATCCGTTCCCAAACGAATAAAAAGGGTCATATCGCCTTTCTTATAGTCGTCAAACTCATTCAGCTGTTCGGCATGGACGAACATTTTAAGTTTTTTGTACTGACGGATGTCCAGTTCGGTGGTTTTATATATTGCACGGGCATCTCCGTCTGCCAAATCGCCTATTTTCATGCTTTGAGCCTGCTCGTTCATATTTGTCATTGAGGTTGTACTGTACATCTTTTCCCTGTCTATTCCGGGAGGCAGTACATACGGTATTGGACTTCGTTTTCCGTTTTCCTCAATATTTACGGATGCAACGGTAAATGTGGTGTTTTCAGTTTGTTCTCCTCCGGGGTAAATGCCAGGCGACAGCAGGTTATCGGTATATTTTCTCCATTCCCCGCTGACAAGTTCGAATGTCGCAAAACGCAGAATGACCGGTTCCTCAAATCCCCTGAGGAAAAGCCTCATAAACCTTATTGACTGGTAACCATTGATTGTTCCAACCGTCCTGTGAGGTTCACGTATCGGAATCTTGAACTGATACCATTTGCAATCGGTAGTCGTTCCATTAGGCAGGGAAATATTATTTGCTTCCTGTATGTCGGTAATACAGTTCTTGCCGACAACCATGTCTTCAGGGTTTATGTCGATTACATATTCGTAATAATTTTCCGCTTCCGACAAAGTATTATCCTGATTTATGTCCTCGACATTAGGCAAAGAAGTGGCTTGAGAAGAATAATCCGAGTTGTCGGATACAACCGATGAATTACCCTCTGCATTATTGTATTTCTTATAACGTTCAACTATCTTGGTGTCGTTTTGATCATATTCCGCACTTCTAAAATACATAAAATCATCGGCTGAAGGGTCTGCCAACAATGCGTTATAAGCGTCCGGTTCAAGTTGATTTTGAGCTATCGCAAGGAAACGGGCAAAAAAACTTGCTTCATCATTGGAGGAAAGACCGTCATATCCGACATCCTGATATTGTCTCGCATTTGACTCGTTACTGAATGCGTTTACAATGGACTGCAAACGAGGAACTCTTCCCCAGATTGTAGTATCCACATTCTCTATTTCGGCAGATGTAGGCAGTCCGTTCTCGAACGATTTCCTGCCATCCCTTAATATATCCTCTGAAATCTCACCCAAATTAAAATAAAGCTTTCCTCCCTTGTGCTGAGGATTCTCTATGAAAGGATCCATCAGCCAAAACTCTATATATTCTATGTTAGCGGCTTCAAAATCCGTAGCATCCAATTTACGCATTATACCTCCCCATCTTGTTTCCGGTGAACGCAACGTACCGTCCGGATTCATACCGGCCGAATAAGTCGATGTAGTATCGTAATTGTAAGGTCCGCGTTCTGAAGGATAAAACGCAATATTAAATTCCCTTATATTGGTAGCCTGACCTTGGGGAATCTCCTTGTTGGGATGAACTTCCCGTTCAAGTATCTGCCGCGCATAAGGCTTGGATTTGTCTTCGTTGGTTATGTTTGAAGGAGGCGATACATAGAAGTTATCATCTATCGTATACCATGCTATTTTCGCCCTGTTGAATCCGTAAGTCAATCCGAGATCTTTCTGAGTTTCTGGGAAAAGAGCCTGAGCCGTATTATAATCCTGAGGAGTACTCGCCAAAAACCAGGAACCTATAGCCTTCATATCATAGGAACGCTTGGCCGCTTCAAAATCATCTATATAGGCAGTACCGCTACTGCCTATTACACTCGGATTGCCGGGAATGAAATGCGCGAATTCACCGGTAAAATTCAAGGTTGAAGGAGCCTTGGTTTCGTAAAACGGAAGCAAATCCACCAATTTGGTAATAAAAGGCACCTCTTTCTGATAAGCTATATCCATTCCCCATATCGTATTGCTTGAAGGCTCCTCCCCGTAATTGACCTTCTGCGTCAACGGTCGCTCATGCAGATTCATCAAAGTGGCTCCTATTAAAAAGTCTTTGTTCACCTCATAATTGGCTCTCAAACCAAACATCTGCTTTGTTACGGAACTGAAAACCGAATTGGACTCTGTCGATATGCTTATCGGCGTACCGGAACTGAGATACGCCTGATTGATTATCCTCACCCTTCCCATCGCGTAGTCAACCGTATAATCCACCCCTTCTGTCAAAGTGATTCCTCCTGCCATAACCTTTACAGAACCCTGAGGGATGTTCAAGGAACCCAACGAAATCTCAGAACCGGACGAGGATTTATATCTTCCCTCCAAATAAAACTTGTTTTTGTCCGGATACTGCTCAGCCTGAGACTTCGTCAAGGCATACAAAGAATCGAAACAATACTTGTCGGCCAATTCGTCATCATTGAGCACCTGCCGCAAATCCTTTCCGAACGGCTCTACAGTAGGAAAAAATATCAGACCCTTGTCCTTCTGTATCGTTCCCCCAGAAGAAGTCGCATTATCCAAA
>DXGG01000150.1 GCA_019114015.1 Candidatus Onthomorpha intestinigallinarum
GGGTGTTGAGCGTTCATGTGCCACGTCTTTGTACCGGTATAATACAGACGCTTGTTCCCGAGGCTGTGGTGTCGGAAGATGAGAACGACGAGTTTTTCAGCGATGCGAAGGATGTATCGCGTTACGATGCCGTTGGCGTGGGTCCCGGCCTAAGGTGCAACGAATGCACCTCAGCCGGTCTCGAATCGCTTTTGCAAGGTTCGCAAAAGCCTTTGGCAATAGATGCGGATGCCATAAACATTCTTTCAGAAAGAAAGTCGTTGCTTTACCTTCTGCCCAAGGGTTCGGTCCTTACTCCGCATAAAAGGGAACTGGAAAGGCTCGTCGGAGGATGTTCCGGGGACGATGCCGTGATTGCAGGGGCAGGGGAGCTTGCGGCAAAATACGGCATATACATAATTGCAAAGGGTCCTCACACGCGCATACTCACTCCCGAGGGTTGCAACTATGTCAACCTTGCAGCCAATGCGGGAATGGCCAAGGGAGGCAGCGGCGATGTGCTTAGCGGCGTTCTTCTGGCACTTCTTGCACAGGCTTACACCTCAAGGGATGCCGCCCTAATATCCGTTTTCGTGCATTCCCTCGCAGGCCGTATGGCCGCAAGGGACAAAGGAATAATAGGCATGAACGCTTCGGACATAATAGACAGACTGCCCGAGGCGTGGATGTCGTTGATGTTGAAAAAGTAATATCTTTGCCATAAAAACCGAACTTATATGTCCATAGAAATCATAGCACTCGTAATATTCATACTGACTTATACGGGGATAATATTCACCAGACTGCCTAAGGCGAACATAGACCGTCCTTCGGCCGCATTCATAGGTGCGGTGGCCATGCTGTGCTTCTCGGTCATAACATTCGACCAGGCCGTGCAGTTCATAGACTTCAATACCATATTCCTGCTGTTGGGAATGATGATAGTTGTTGCCGCCCTCAAGTTCGACGGCTTTTTCAACCTGATAGCCGACAAGACGCTGCAATATGCGACAAGCAGGACAAGGCTGCTGGTTTTCATCGTATTCATTACGGGCATAGCCTCTGCCTTTCTGGTAAACGATGCGGTGGTTCTAATCTTTACACCAATAATCATAAATATATGCAGGCGTGTTGATATCTCGCCAGTACCTTATTTGATAGCCGAGATACTATCTTCCAACGTGGGCAGCGTGATGACCATAACGGGCAATCCGCAAAACATGCTCATAGGTATGAACAGCGGAATATCATATATCAACTTCATGCTTCATCTTCTTCCGGTGTCCATTGCGGGCATGCTGATAACGATTGTTGTAATAAGACTTGTGTATCGCAAGTCATTCAGGGACAAGTCCCCGTTGAAACACTCTCCGACGCAAAGCTACCGTTTCAGGGACATGTACAAGTCTGTCGGAGTCTTTCTCCTTGTCGTGATTGCCTTTTTTCTCGGCAAGCTGCTCGGAATGTCCATAGCCGTCATAGCTCTTGCGGGAGCGGCCTTGATAATACTTGTTGCCAACCAGAAACCCGAACAGCTCATAAAGGATGTGGACTGGGTGCTTCTTCTGTTCTTTGCCTGTCTGTTTGTGGTTGTGGGAGCGGTAAAGCATACGGGTCTGTTGGATTTCATGTTCGAACTGGACTTGAAGGAAAACCTTGCGGGCATATTGTCCGTTCACGGAGCAAGTCTTGTGATGAGTCAGATACTGAGCAACGTTCCTTTCTGCGTCCTTATGCTACCCCTTATGGAGAGCATAGATTCGCAAACCCTATGGCTCGCTCTTGCCTCGGCCTGTACCCTTGCCGGAAACGCAACGATAATAGGGGCGATGGCAAACATAATAGTGATAGAATCGGCCGACAAGTACGGCGTCAGGATTTCTTTCTGGGAGTTCTTCAAGAGCGGAATGACGGTCACACTGCTTTCCTTTGCCGTCTCCGTTCTCTGTATGTTACAGATACATGCTTAACTTCTGACATTCCTTGCTCTGACGCAGACGCTTCAAGGCTCTTTCCTTTATCTGTCTTACCCTTTCGCGGGTCAGGTTCTGGTCTATGGCTATTTCCTCGAGCGTCATGCCGTGCGAAAGACCTATGCCGAAGAACTGGTTGATGATGGACCTTTCCCTTTCCGTCAGTATGGACAGACTGCTTGCAATGTCTCTCGAAAGGCTTTCCTGCATCACTATGTCATCGGTTTTTCTGGCTTCTTCGTCAACGTAGATGTCTATGAGGTTCATGTCTTCGTCCTGAACGAGAGGAGCATCCATAGACACAGGCTTCATGCCTATGTGCGACACCTCCTTTATCTTGTCCGAAGATATGTCCATTTCGTCGGCCAGTTCCTCTATTGAAGGGGTTCTTTCGTACTGTTGTTCCAGATGGGAGGCCGCTTTCTTTATCTTGTTTATGGCGCCCACCTGATTGAGCGGCAGACGGACGATGCGCGATTTCTCTGCCAAAGCCTGCAATATGCTTTGGCGTATCCACCATACGGCAAAGGATATGAACTTGAAGCCTCTGGTCTCGTCAAACCTTTTCGCAGCCTTTATAAGTCCTATGTTGCCTTCGTTTATAAGGTCGGGAAGACTCAGACCCTGATTCTGATACTGCTTGGCAACGGAGATGACAAACCTAAGATTGGACCGTACCAACTTTTCCAGCGCATCCTGATCGCCCTCCCTTATTCTTTGAGCCAGCTTCACCTCCTGTTCGGGAGAAATCAGCTCTTCTTTGCTTATGTCTTGCAAAAACTTGTCCAACGAACCTATGTTCCTGTTGGTTATGGATTTTATTATCTTCAGTTGTCTCATGTCTTCCTAACCTGATTTATATCAAAGGACAAAAATTCAAATTGCAAAGATACACGTGTTAAGAATCCTTTGCAAGCACTCTGTCCAAAAGTTAATAACCTACTTATCAACAACTAAAGAACCAGAACGAAATAATATGTCCTGCTGTCCTGAGGGTAGAATCCTTCTATTATCACCTTGCCTTTTCTCTTGTCCAACTGTTTTATCTGTTCCATTGTCACGTTGGGGTTACGGTCTATGGAGGTGATTATGAAACCGCTCTTTATGCCCAGACGCGCAAAAGGACTCTTGCCGGTTCTTTCTATCACTATTCCTTTCGAGAGCTGATAGGTTGCCTGTTCGAGTTTGCTGAGCGGCCTGAAACTTGCGCCTACCGCCTCCACAGGGTCTTCATGACTGTTTTTCAA
>DXGG01000151.1 GCA_019114015.1 Candidatus Onthomorpha intestinigallinarum
GATAAAGGCACGCGGCATCAGGAAATCTTTCCAGACCTTTTTCATATACGCTCATCGCCCTGTTCGACTGTTTCATTTCATCGTAAGCATTTCCCAAAAGCTGATAAACGTCAGCCACGACATCGGTTCTCTGCGTCAGGCTTTCCAGTATTTCGGCCGCTTTCCTGTAATCCTGCATGCAATAATAGCACCATGCCAGCTCGTAATGAACTGCAAGCGAATCCGTACCATTATCCAATACGCCCTTAAGATATTTTTCAGCCTGATACAGTTCTTTGGCATCTATAAGCCTCTGAGCCTCGTTTATTATAGAATCAATGTTTTGTGCAAGAAGGTTCGCCGAAAAGAAGACGACAGAACAAAAAGTGCAGATAAAGATTTTTTTTATCATATTATTTCTTTGTTTTGTCCGCAAAGATAATGCAAAAAAATGAATCCAAACTTCAGAGACAGGCAATTAAACATGCCTTGCAAAAGAGGAAATCCTATATGCTCAGGTTTCAAGAGAATGTTCCTGAAAAATGAAAAGACGGCGTAAAGGACAGAATGAATACTCCTATACGCCGTCTTTTATGTCTATTATCTTTATCTGATATCTATTTTATAAGGAAAGTATAATCATCATAATGTTTCAAAGCCTTGCTTGTTCCTTTAGCAACAGCCTTCAAAGGGTCGTCTGCGACGTGAACAGGCAATTTTGTCTTGCTTTGCAGTCTCACATCAAGACCTCTTATCAATGCACCGCCGCCGGCAAGATAAATACCGGTATGATAAATATCCGAAGCAAGTTCAGGAGGAGTCATTGCCAAGGCTTCCAATACTGCTGATTCTATTTTTGATATTGACTTATCCAAAGCATGAGCTATTTCCTGATATGTCACATACAATTCCTGAGGAATTCCGGAGACTATGTCTCTTCCCTGTACCGCGAAATTCTCAGGAGGATTTTCCAAATCGGTTGTTGCTGCTCCGACAGCTATCTTTATTCTTTCAGCCATCCTTTCCCCTATGTACATATTGTGCTGTCTTCTCATATATTCTATTATATCGAGATTCAGTTCGTCTCCTGCTATACGTATGGATTTATTGCACACTATTCCTCCCAAGGCTATAACCGCTATTTCGCTTGTACCGCCTCCTATGTCTATTATCATGTTTCCGACGGGCTCCAACACATCTATTCCTATTCCTATTGCCGCAGCCATAGGTTCGTGTATCAGTCTGACCTCTTTTGCTCCTGCCTGTTCGGCAGTATCCCTAACAGCCCTTTCCTCTACATTGGTAATACCGGACGGTATGCAAATAACCATCTTAAGGGAAGGGGGAATCAGCGTCTTTTTTATATTGACCATTTTGATAAGTTCTCTAATCATATCATTGGCCATGTCAAAATCAGCAATCACTCCGTCTCTTAACGGGCGTATAGTCTTTATGTTGTCATGCGTCTTGCCGTCCATCTGCATCGCTTTCTTACCAACGGCAATGACCTTTTTGGTTGTCTGGTCTATTGCTATGATGGAAGGTTCATCAACAACAACCTTGTCATTACACATCACTATAGAATTTGCGGTACCCAAATCTATTGCGACTTCTTTAGTCAAAAATGAAAATAAACCCATATTAAATCAATTGTTTTCGCATAGTTTTACGACATTGTTTACTTTGTGTTTCAAAACAGAACAAGATTTGATTTTAATGTTTAAAGTGTCTGAATCCTGTAACTGCCATTGCCATGCCGTTTTCCTGACAATAGTCTATACTTTTTTTGTCATTTATACTTCCTCCCGGCTGAATCACGCAGTTTATTCCGGCCTCATGCGCAATCTGAACACAATCCGCAAAAGGAAAAAAAGCATCCGAAGCCATTACGGCACCATTCAAGTCAAAACCGAAGTTCCTTGCTTTTTCTATGGCTTGCTTCAATGCATCCACTCTTGAGGTTTGACCCGTTCCACTGGCACAAAGCTGCAGATTTTTCACCAAAACGATTGCATTGGATTTTGTATGTTTAACAACCTTATTGGCAAAAATCAAATCTGCTTTCTGTTTTTCCGTAAAAGCTGTTGACGTTATTGAATTCAGTTCTTCTTCCTTTTCCGTCTTATTGTCTGCATCCTGCACGAGCACACCGTTCAATGCAGATCTGTACTGAACAGGAGCGACCTTTATATTCTTACGTTTCAAAAGAATTCTGTTTTTCTTGCATGTAAGAATATCCAAAGCTTCCTTTTCATAATCAGGTGCTATACAAATCTCCATGAACAAAGAATTCATTTCTTCCGCTGTTTCCTTATCTATCGTCCGATTGCAAACCAAAACGCCCCCGAATGCTGAAACGGGATCTCCTGCCAACGCATCCAAATAAGCCTGTTTCAACGTAGGACGTGATGATATTCCACAAGCATTATTATGCTTTATAATTGCAAATGTAGTTTGTTCAAAGTCATCAATCAATCTGCATGCGGCATCTATGTCACCTATGTTGTTATATGAAATCTCCTTTCCATGCAACTGTTCCACAAAATCATCCAACTTACCGAAAAACACACCCTTTTGATGTGGATTTTCACCATATCTTAATGACTTGAATTTATTATAGCTCTCTCTGAACGCATTTAATCCGACTGACTTGTTGAAATATTCAAAAATAGCAGTATCATAATCGGAAGACTGCATGAAAGCATAGGTTGCAAATAATCTTCTTTGCTCAAGAGTTGTACATCCGTTGTGTTTTTCCAGAATCTCAAGAAATTCTTCATAATGATCGCTAGAAGGAACAATAAGCACATCGTTAAAATTCTTTGCTGCCGCCCTAATCAACGAAATTCCTCCTATGTCTATTTTTTCTATTATATCCTGTTCACAAGCACCGCTTGCAACTGTATGCTTAAAAGGATACAAATCCACTATGACCAAATCTATTTCAGGTATCCCGTACTGAGCAATCTGCTTTTGGTCATCTTCATTCTCTCTTCTGCACAATATTCCTCCAAAAACCTTCGTATGAAGCGTCTTTACCCTTCCTCCAAGTATAGAAGGATAAGAGGTAAGTCCCTCTACTGCTTCGACATCTACATTCAAACTCCTTATATAGTCATACGTACCGCCTGTCGAATATATTTTCACTCCCAGCTCACCGAGTTTTCTGACTATCCTGTCCAATCCGTCCTTATGAAAGACGGATATCAAAGCTCCCTTGATTTGTTTCATCTGAATATATTTGTTTTTAAAATTATTCTTTTCGTCAACCGCCGAACTCAATGCCCAAACCTTTTGCCGTTTGCACCAAAAAACTGTCAGGGCTCACAAGATGAGGTTCTTTCAAAGCTTCTTCCAATGTAACTGCTATTATGTCCGGATGCTTGTATGCAACCATTTTGCCAAAATCACCTGCCTTTGCCAATTCAAAAGCCTTAACTCCAAATTCGGAAGCCAACACTCTGTCGTATGCAGTCGGTGTTCCTCCTCTTTGCAAATGGCCGAGTACCGACACTCTTATATCATGTTCCACTCCTGCTTCCTCCAACTCCAACTTCAAGACTTGTCCTATGCCACCCAATTTAAAATTCCTGTATCCTATTTCACTCGACGCATGTCCGACCTTTTTGCCCTTGTCATTCTTTGAGCCTTCAGCTACGACAATAATGCAAAAGCCCCTTCCCTTATTATACCTTGACTCTATTTTTTCCTTTATTCTGTCTATGTTATATGGTATTTCGGGAATAATGCAGACATCTGCGCCTCCAGCTATTGCAGCATTCAATGCAATCCATCCAGCATCACGTCCCATCACTTCAAGTATAAATATCCTGTTGTGTGACGCAGCTGTGGTCACCAATTTGTCAACACTCTCCGTTGCTATTTGTACGGCGGTTTGAAATCCGAAAGTAAAATCTGTTGCAGAAAGGTCATTGTCTATGGTTTTCGGCACTCCTATTATGTTCAATCCCTTTTCAAAAAGAGCCTTTGATATTCTTTGAGAGCCATCTCCGCCTACATTAATCACCGCATCTATCCCCATATACTGCAGTTTCCTGATCATTTGATCGCTTATATCGACCGTGGTCCATGTTCCATCTGAATTTTTAACGGGAAATGCAAAAGGGCCTCCCTTGTTTGTTGTACCCAATATCGTTCCTCCCTGTACCAAAATCCCTGATACTTTGGAATTGTCCAACACCACAACCTCCGTAGGCTCTTTCAAAACCCCATTAAAAGACTCTATACATCCTACAACTTCCCAGTCTTTTTCTTGTGAAGCCCTTTTGACAATGGCTCTTATAACAGCATTCAACCCGGGACAATCTCCTCCGCCCGTAACGACCATCAGTCTTTTCATACTCTAATTATCTTTACCCCGTTCAAAACCTTGCTCAAAATAAGGTATTATACGTTCTATCTCATCCAATATTTCAATCAATCCTGACTTATTTTTGGCAGAGCTTAGAAACATTTCAGGCAACTCCTCCCAATATTCTGACAATGCATTCATAAACACTTCCACGTTTTCATTCGTTTTCTTTGCGGATTGCTTGTCTGTCTTCGTAAATATGACAGTCAACGGCACCGAGTTCTCACCTAAAAAGTTTATGAAGTCCAAATCTATTCTTTGAGGCTCCAATCTGGAATCGACAAGAACGAAAACCGTCATCAGGTTTCTCCTTTTCAACAGATAATTCCTAATCATTTTATTCCATGATTCTCTCACCGATTTGGAGGCCTTGGCATAACCATAACCCGGCAAATCCACCAAATACCATTCATTATTTAAAATGAAATGATTTATCATTTGTGTTTTTCCAGGCTGAGAACTTGTCTTGGCCAAATCTTTTCTGTTTACCAAAGCATTGATCAAAGAACTTTTTCCAACATTACTTCTCCCTATAAAAGCGAACTCCGGCTTATCCTCACCGGGACATTGCCTGTAATCGGAACTGCTTTTCAAAAAATCGGCTGTTTTTATGATCATCTGCAATATTATATCGACATATATCTTTTCTTCTTCTCCTCGTAAATATCGGCAATAGTAACCAAAATACCTGTTTCCTCCACATTGCTGAAATGCTTGTTTACGGATGTTCCAAAACTTTTCATGGTAGAAGACAGATTCATGTAGGCATTTACTAGAGGTGGTATATTCTCACCCAGTTCCCTTACGCTTTTAACCAATATCTGGTAGTCCTCTTTATAACTTTTGCCATTAAAAAGCTTTACGAGCATATTGTAGTCAGCCTCTATTTCCACCGATTCCCGCGGAAAAACCAAACCCTCATTATCAGGGAAATGCTTTTTGTAAAAGTACAATATAAAATCACGCGCAAGAGTGTTCATTGAAGGATACATCGTTATTTTCCCGAAAAAATACTTGATGGATTTATTGTTCAATGCCACACATCCAAGTCCTTCCCACAAGTTATCCAAAGAATACATCCCTTTACGCAGATTGCATGTAGGTTGATAATCGGGACGCACAAAAGAACGTCCAAGTTCCATGGTATTATTCAAATAATTACGCTTAAACTGACTGGTAAATACAAACAAATCCGCCGTAGCACTCAACAGTTCACCATTTTCTTCAAGAATATCACTGCCTATTATAAACCTGTATCCGCCTATAATCTCCTCGTCAACAGGATCCCATATAAACAACTGATTATAACAATGAGGCTCCGGTGCAATATCATACTTGTCTATGTCACACTCCGTTCCGCTTCCTCCACCTTCTGCACCGAAACTCAACTCCCTCAGACGGCCTATTTCTCTCATTATATTGGGAGTTTTGTGAGCATTTGTGACATAAATCTCTCTCCCTCCATAATTTGTTTTCTTCATAAAAGAAGCCAACGACAGTTCCGCCTTTACAAGAGTCTTATCCACCGGAGGTATGACATAGGATGTATCCGCTTTATTATTTCTGTCTTTCATCATGGTATCCTTTTATCGTTTTACGTTAGGCTCAAATTTTACATTTACATCGTTTTTCAATTTGTAGACATGTTCCCTCACAATGTTTGCCCATTCCAATGCGGTTCTGTCACTGCCGAATTCCCTATAACTAATGGGAGTTCCAAACGTAAGAGTGATTGTTTTGTTTTTATACTTAAACATCTCGTCAGGCAAAAGTATCATCTCCAAATCGAATTTAATCCCGAAAAAGCGTCTTATCGCAGAGAGTCTGTAAAACCTCTTTGAATTAATGCCATCTATATAGACCGGAGTAACATCCCTGCCGAATTCCACGGCCTTTTTCACAAAAGTCTTTTTCCATGAGAAATCCTGGAATACCCCGTCTATGTATTTGGATTCCGTTCCAGCAGGGAAAAACATCACACAACTGTCCGAATGAAAAGCCTCATTCAATATATCGTGATTTGAACTGTTTCTGCCATACTTGTTGATAGGAACAAAAATTCCTTTAAAAGGAGGAAGTGCACAAAGCATGTCATTCACTGGAAATAATATATCGTTACGCGTTCTTCCTACCGCAATCATAAGCGCCATCCCGTCTATGCTGCCTATAGGATGATTAGCGACAACCAATGCTCTCGAATTGACAGGTATATTCTCCGGATTGTTTACAACTATCTTGACCCCCAGTTCTTTCTCGACTATACATTTTGCAAAATCAACACCCTTGGTATCCCGGTACTTGTACAACAACGCATTTATCTGATCTATATGAACGAGTTTCTTGAACCAATTCATTGCGAACTGCGGAATAAGACGCAAAAGTCTTTTGTTTTTGCTCGCAATCAATTTCTCCAAATCTATAAATTTCTCAGACTCTCTAATATTGCCTGAAGAGAAACCTTCATTCATTTTTCACGTTGCCCTAAATTCAGTGGCAAAGATACTAAAAAAACAAATCTCATTTGTCAATCACCGTTATTTTTCTTCTGCCGTTCAAATCTTTGATATATACATACGTACAGTTTTCCGGAATCAATTCTTCTATTTTACCGCTCCACTCCATAAAACAATAATTTCCGCTGTACAAATACTCTTCCAATCCGATATCCAACGCTTCTAGACAACTGTTTATGCGATAAAAGTCGAAATGATAAACGCTTCCGTGCGTGGAGCTTCCATATTCATTCACTATTGCAAATGTGGGCGAACATACATTATCCTCCACCGAAAGATGTTTGCAAACATATTTTGTAAATGTTGTCTTCCCCGCACCCATATCTCCTTCGAGGGCAAAAACCCTGCTATCGGGAAAGTCGTGCAAAAAAGCCTCCGCCACACCGTCCAATTCCTCCGGATTATCCGCCCAATAAGTTTTTTCCATACAAAAACGCTATTTCTGAGTTAATTGAATGAAAGGAACAAGTATCTCTTCCATCGATATGCCCCCATGTTGAAAAGTATTCATATAGTACTGCACATAGTAGTTGTAGTTGTTCGGATAGGCAAAAAAGTCATTTGCCCTCGCAAAGATAAAAGGAGACAGAATGGAAAGCCGCGGCAAAAATATATCTTCCGGATTCTTAACGTCAAATACATCTTTAGGATTGTAATCCAACAGTCTCCCCACTTTGTAACGAAGATTGACGGATGCTTCCTTTGTAGCCTTTATTTTCACCGGTCTGCTTACCCTTACCGAACCATGATCGGTAGTGATGAAAACATTGGCTTGTTTGTTACTCAAGTATTTCAGAACTTCAAAAAGAGGAGAATGAACGAACCAAGTGCGAGTAACGCTCCTGTAAGCGTTTTCATCCTCCGCCAGTTCCCTTACCAAATCCGACTCGGTACGGGCATGCGAAAGCATGTCTATGAAATTGTAGACTATAACATTCAACTTATTCTGCATAAGATTCGGAAGATTGTCTATCATTCTCTTTCCATAGGTGGCATTAAGCACTTTGTGATACGTTGTCTTTATGTCAAATCTGTAACGCAACAAAAGTTTTTGCAACAATATATGCTCGTTCTGGTTTTTATTGCCTTCCTCCGTTTCGTCTATCCACAAATCGGGATAAACCTTCTTTATCTCACTCGGCATCAGGCCTGCAAACAATGCATTTCTTGCATACTGGGTCGTAGTCGGTATTATGCTGTAATAGACATCCTCCTTTTCCACCCTCAAATACTCTTCTATTATGGGCTGAAGGGCTTTCCATTGATCAAACCTGAAATTGTCTATCACTATAAGAAACGTAGGTTTGTCATCCTTAAGAAAAGGAAACAGTTTTCTCTGAAGCAACTGATGTGAGAACAAAGGGGAAGAATCATCTTTGCCACTTATCCAATTGCGATAGTTGTTCTCATAATACTTCGAAAACTGTACATTGGCCTCATCTTTCTGTTGCTTGAGTATTTCAAATATGCTCACATCGTCAGACTCGGACAGTTCCAATTCCCAACGAACCAAATCCTTGTAAAGCTGAATCCAGTCATCCCCGTTCAAACGGTCCATCAGTCTCATTCCTATCTGCCGGAACTCCTGCTGATAACCCATTGTGGATTTTTCGCTGACCAACCGTTTGGTATCAAGATGTTTCTTCAATACAAGCAATATCTGGTTCGGATTCACTGGCTTAATCAGATAGTCCGATATCTTGGAGCCTATGGCCTGTTCCATGATATGCTCTTCCTCGCTTTTGGTTATCATTATTATCGGAAGCGCAGGATACTTACCCTTGACAATGTCCAACACCTCCAAACCGGTAAGTCCGGGCATGTTTTCATCCAAAAACATCACATCCACATTCTGCGATTGCAAGACATCAAGAGCCTCATTTCCATCTACTGCGGAAATGACTTCATATCCCTTGGCATTCAGAAACAATATGTAAGGCTTCAACAAGTCTATCTCGTCATCAACCCAAAGAATCTTAACCATAGCACCAAACTTAAATTACACAATCCGTTAAGTGCTAACGTTCAACCAAAGAAAAATGTTATCAAGAAAAACAGAAATTTATTTCAAAAAGTCCACTATATCTGCTTCGTTCAGGTTGGTCGATTTGTACAGTTCGACTATTCCACCGTTGTCCAGCAACACGACAACAGGTTGCTTGCCTTTGGTAGCAGATAAAAACATAGGTGCAGGAACAATGCATGTCGTCATATCTTTACCCACTTCAGTCCTTTTGTAAAACGCATCAACCATCTTGTCGTTCCCCCAAAAGACATTGACAAAACAAGCCTTATCCAACGAATGCCTGTTTATCATAACATTCAGCTTTATTGCCGTACGCTGACAATGCTTGCATATCGGAGCATAAAGACAAAGCACCTTTTTCCCCTGCTTCACGTCCATACCCTCGGAAGAAAGATAATCGAGCAAATCGTTAAACTTCGCCTCGTCCAATTCCGCCTGTTTGCCATAAATGGCATGAACTATTACATCGGGAGGCCTTATGATAAAAGCGGAAGAAAGAGAAACAAGCGAAAAAATCAACACAAGCAATTTCGCCTTTTTTGTACGCCATCCCCCGTCAAAAAAAAGAAAAGGGGAAAGAGCCAACAAGACAAGGTTTTTTATTATGGTCTGATTGTCGGAAAGCAAGAGCACCGTTCCGAAACAATGACAGT
>DXGG01000152.1 GCA_019114015.1 Candidatus Onthomorpha intestinigallinarum
GAAAAAAACGAATTCAGAAAAGAGAAAATCGAAACGGCGTTCTGATTTTGGTTGTTCGTGACACATTTATTTTGCAGTTACGAAATGAAGTTATAATTTTGGGGTTCAAAAAGGAATCAAAACAAATAGTATTTATTCATTAAAAACTTAAAGAGCAATGGCAATAAAAGGAGCAATTGTAATTGATACGGAGCGTTGCAAGGGTTGTTCGGTATGTGTCGGAGCATGCCCCAACCAGGTTATCGCCCTATCGAAGAATGTAAATGGCAAGGGTTACAACTATGCCGAGGCAACAAAGGATGATTGCATTGGCTGTGCAAGTTGTGCCATGGTTTGTCCGGATGGTGTAATCACCGTGTACAAAGCTAAGTTATAAACGATTAAACTAAAATAGAAATGGCAAAAGAGCTAAAATTAATGAAGGGTAACGAAGCGATTGCAGAGGCAGCGATTCGTTCAGGCTGTGACGGATACTTTGGTTATCCCATCACTCCGCAATCCGAAGTTATGGAGCACCTTATGTTGGAAAAGCCTTGGGAAAAGACGGGTATGGTGGTTTTGCAGGCCGAAAGCGAGATTGCATCCATCAACATGGTTTACGGAGGCGCAGGAACAGGCAAGAAGGTAATGACGTCATCTTCTTCACCTGGAATAAGTTTGATGCAGGAAGGTCTGACATATCTTGCGGGAGCCGAACTTCCATGTCTGGTTGTAAACGTTGTCAGAGGAGGTCCCGGATTGGGAACGATACAGCCTTCGCAGGCCGACTACTTCCAGGCAACCAAGGGCGGCGGACACGGAGACTACCAAATGTATGTATTGGCACCGGCTTCGGTTCAGGAAATGTATGATTTCGTTTTCGACGCATGGGACATAGCATTCAAATATCGTACTCCGGTAATGATTTTGTCTGACGGAGCAATAGGACAGGTTATGGAGAAGCTTTATGTAGGCGACTACGTTCCTCGTTGGACTGACGAACAGATAGCCGAAAAGGCTCCTTGGGCAGCATTCGGAAAACCTGCATACAGAGATCACAACATAATCACATCATTGGAATTGGATTCAGCAAAGCAGGAGGCTCACAACCATCATCTTCAGGCAAAGTACAGACAGATGGAAAGAGAGGATGTACGTTTTGAAGCATTGGACACTGAAGATGCGGATTATTTGTTGGTTGCTTACGGTTCATCGGCACGTATAGCGCAAAAGGCCATGCAGTTGGGAAAAGAGAAAGGCTACAAGATAGGTTTGTTGAGACCTATAACACTGTTCCCTTTCCCTACGAAACAGATAGCTGAACTTGCATCCAAGGTAAAAGGCATATTGTCTGTGGAGATGAGTGCAGGACAAATGGTCATGGACGTAAAATTGGCAGCTGAAAACAAATGTAAGGTAGAACACTTCGGACGTTACGGCGGAATAATACCTACACCTCATGAAGTGTTGGAAGCATTGGAAAATCAAATCATTAAAGGTTAAGAGTTATGTTTAATCCAGATATAATAAAGCCAGAGAATCTGGTTTACAAGAGAACGAACGTGCTTACGGATGCGGTGATGCACTATTGTCCTGGTTGCGGACACGGAACAATTCACCGTATCATAGCCGAAGTTATAGAAGAAATGGGCATACAGGACAAGGCGATATGCATAGCGCCTGTCGGATGTTCGGTATTGGCCTACAATTATTTCAATGTCGATTCGTTGGGAGCGGCTCACGGAAGGGCTCCTGCGATTGCCTCTGCGATACAACGTCTTCATCCGAATCATCACACGTTCACGTATCAGGGAGACGGAGACTTGGCGGCAATAGGAACAGGTGAGACGATACACGCCTGCAACCGTGGAGAGAACATTGTCATCATATTCGTCAACAACGGTATTTACGGTATGACCGGAGGACAAATGGCTCCTACCACGCTGTTGGGTATGAAGACTGCAACTACTCCATACGGAAGATGTGTGGAATTGAACGGATATCCTTTGCAGATAACCGAACTGTTGGCCGATTTGCCGGGTACTTATTATGTTACCCGTCAGTCTGTTCAAACACCTGCAGCAGTAAGGAAAGCCAAGAAAGCAATCCGTCAGGCATTTGAGAATCAGAAGAATCACAAGGGAACATCATTTGTGGAGATTCTTTCCAACTGCAACTCGGGATGGAAGAAAACCCCTGTTGAAGCCAACAAGTGGATGGAAGAGAACATGATGGCCAAGTATGTTCCGGGCGACATAAAGGTTGACGGAGTAAAGGTAAGATAGTACAAACCTATAAAGAGTAAAGAAAATGACAGAAGAAATAATCATAGCGGGCTTTGGAGGACAGGGCGTTTTGTCAATGGGCAAGATATTGGCCTATTCCGGAGCGATGCAAGACAAGGAGGTAAGCTGGATGCCGTCTTACGGACCTGAAATGCGTGGTGGTACTGCGAATGTGTCTGTTATCATCTCGGATGAGAGAATATCCTCTCCTATCATCAGCCAGTTCGACACGGCAATAATACTTAACCAGCAATCATTGGACAAGTTTGAACATTCGGTTAAGCCGGGCGGTGTTCTATTGTACGACCCTAACGGAATAATACACCCTCCTACAAGGACGGACATAAACATCTACAAGGTTGCGGCAACAGAAAAGAGTGCGGAACTTGGAATGTCCAAAGTATTCAACATGATTGTATTGGGAGCGTTCTTGAAGGTAAAACCGGTAGTAACCGAGGAGTTCATAGAAAAGGGACTTCAAAAGTCTTTGCCTGAAAGACATCACAAGTTGATACCTGCCAACCTTGAAGCGGTTCAAACAGGCAAGAGTCTGGTTGAGACTGTTCACAAGTTGTAAGATATAAACTTCGACAAACGATATGAAAAGCATAAGTCCAAGGGCTTATGCTTTTTTGTGTCCTGCCCAGTGATAAAAAAAGCCTGGGACAATCTCCGTAAACCGGCCGCTGAAATATCTGAAAAAGGTTTACCTTTGCCCTACGTTATGACAGAATTGATGTAAACGTTCCATTATGAACCCTCGTCAATATATGATTGTAGACCTGGAAAGACAGGACAAAAGAAGGATGTTTGTAACCGAACAGGTCACCTTTATCAACAAAAACACAAACGGCCTTCTGAGCGTACGCTTTTCGTCATCGCCCCGCGTGTTCAACTACAACCCGTCCCGACTGCTTTGTCTGAAAAATCCCGAGACAATTGATCTTGGGCAGAAAGGACTGTACATTGACAACAGACGCATTCATAATGTGGCCGAGCTACTGCGGTTTACGGATGGACCTTACACATTCTATCATGTCACCTATGCCGACGGGCACCATGAGAATCTTGAGGGAAAAAATGTCTACATCACCCGCACACCGATTGACATAAACGGCGGTTCTACATGGGAATATCTCTGCAAGCTGGCTGCCGAAACGGGACTGCTGAGCGAGCAGGACGAGAACATCCTGTCCAAACAGTATGAAATGGTGGATTTGAAGCGTGACAATGTTCCCCTGGCCCAATATTTGGGTGAGAGGACGAAGATCGCCACTTGTCTTATTCCACGCCAAGTGTATTATCCTTTCGGATGCAATGCGAGCCAGAAAACGGCCGTTGAAGCCGCCCTGACTCATCAAGTAAGTATTATTCAGGGGCCTCCCGGAACCGGCAAGACGCAGACGATTCTGAACATCGTCGCCAATCTGCTCATGAATGGCAAAACAGTACTGGTGGTATCAAACAACAATTCTGCCGTGGACAATGTGGCAGAGAAACTTTCAGGCGAAGGACTTGATTTCATTGTTGCCAAGCTGGGTAGTGTGGAGAATAAGAAAGCGTTCATTGACAGTCAGAAGGAACGTCCCGAGATGTCCGCTTGGATTCTCGAGCAGGAGTCCTGCGTGAGAAAGCTGGCAAAAGATGCGCTTCAATGCGTCTCTAAGGGATTTGATGTGCAGTTGCGGCAGGCCCGACTGAAAGCCGAACTTGATGCGCTATTGATTGAATCGAAATATAACCAGTTGCTGGAATCCGGACATAGGGAAGACAAACGTTTGAAGGGCAAACCGTCTGCCAGGCTCATGAAATTACTGTACGCCTACAAGATTATGTCAGAGAACGGACATAAGCCGGGCTCCCTCTTCAGATTGAGATGGGCTTTTGCGTTAGGCATAAAGATGCTGAGCTTCTTGGGCAAGGAGACCTCTGATGTCATATCCGAATTGGAATACGCTTATTACTGCTCCAAGAAGGATGAAATGGAAAAGGAACTGAAGGAGATAGAATCGGAATTGCAAGAAGCAGATATATCCAAAAGCGTTGAAACTCTGCGTTCCTCTTCATTGATGATATTGAAGAACCATATGGCCCGGCGATATGGCAAAGGTACGAGAAAGAAGTTTGATGTCTATGATATAAAGTACCGGACGCAAGCCTTCCTGAAGGAATATCCGCTTGTGCTCAGCACTACCTACTGCGCCAAAAGCTGTATCAGCGAGGATATGGTGTTTGACTATGCCATCATGGACGAGGCTTCACAGGTGGACATAAAAACAGGTGCATTGGCTCTTTCCTGCGCGATGAATGCGGTAATTGTCGGCGACGACAAACAGTTGCCCAATGTGGTAAGCCGTGAAGAGGCTCTTGCACTGAATGCCATACGGACAAACTGTCAGGTGGATGAACGATATGATGCCGCAAGTCACAGTTTCCTGCAATCGTGTTTGGAAGTCTTCAGGAATGCACCGGTGACATTGCTTCGGGAGCATTACCGTTGCCATCCCAAAATCATCGAATTCTGCAACCGACGTTTCTACAACGGCGAACTTATTGCCATGACCAAAGACAAACACGAAGATAAGGTGTTGCAGCTTATTCAGACGGTGCCCGGCAATCACGCACGAGGACATTTCAACCAGAGGGAAATAGATGTAATAGTCCGGGAGGTACTTCCGCAATGCTCCGAAACGGAAACTATAGGCATTATCACGCCATACCGTTTGCAGGCAGAGGCCATCAACCGGGCTTTAGGCAAAGACATGGCCAGCACGGTGCATAAGTATCAGGGGCGTGAGTGCGATACTATCATTATGAGCATGGTAGATAACAGTCCCACAGAATTTTCGGATGATGCCAATCTGCTCAATGTAGCCATTTCCCGTGCCAAGAAACATCTTTATGTGGTTGCAAACGGGAATGAAATGCCGGAGGATTCCAACCTCAGTCAGCTAATAAATTATATACGGTTTAACAACTTCGAAGTAAAAAAGAGTAAACTGCATTCGGTTTTCGATTTGCTATACAAACAATACACTGCTGAAAGACTGGCTTATCAGTCCAAACATCAGATGATATCGGGGTACCTGTCCGAAAACCTGATTTATGATACCCTGCAAAAGGCAATCAATGATTCAGGATATACAAATACAGGCGTACTATGTCATTATCCTCTATCACGGCTTGTCGACGACTGGACTCTGCTGGAGATCAATGAGAAATATTTTGCCCGAAGTCCTTTCTCGCATGTAGATTTTCTTATCTATAACACTCTTACAAAACAGCCTAAATGTGCAATAGAAGTTGACGGTTGGCATTTTCACAAGGATAGCGACGCGCAGCAATCACGCGATACACTCAAGAACCGAATCCTGGAAAAATTGGGGCTTCATTTAATTCGTATTTCTACCACAGATATAGTGAATGAAGAAATGATGATGAATCGAATTTTTGACACAAATAGCTGAAAAGAAATATGATTTGATCAACAACAGACCAAACATTTGCAAGTTGAATGATAGATTAGGGAAAGAAGCATTCCCGGCAGAGTCAAGAAAACACAATCACTGAAATATTAAAAAAAAGGAGAGAAATCATCAGACTTCTCTCCTTCTCAAAAACATGAAAACAAAATGTTTAATATTCCCACATATCTTCTTCCATATTGAACAAATAGTCCTCTATTCTTGCAGACTCTGCCAAAGCGTCCGCTCCTGCCGCATATTCCTCTATTCTTCTGCCAAATACAGTCGTTTCTCTGATGACATAACTTGAGAAGATTCTCTTCCTGAATACATCATCATAAGAAGGACGCATTCTGTCGTTTTTGAAGTTGTACACTTCACTATTTGCCAACAATTCTCTAACCTCAGGGTCATTATATCTTATCCAGCACAAAGGCATAGGCATAGGAGTAGAACCGTCACCCTTATCAAGATAATAAATCAAGGCGAATCCTATTATTCTAACATCCTCAACCGTTCTGTTCTTGTCCAAAAACCAATCCTCCTTTATTCTCAACTGTTTTACATCCTCGGGAGCCAAAGACAAATATATCGTGGTATCTTTTTCCTGTTCCATACCGTCCTGATCGTAAACTATCAATGTCTCCTGTCTAGGAGGAATAAGACTTGCTTTCTGTTCCGCCCAATTTATTTCATTTTCAAACATGTCGTTGTCGAATGCTCTGATACGACCTTCCAACAATGCCTCATCCAATATCGTATAAAGATTCTTCCTGCCTTGATCCGGAGTAACAGGATAATAAAATACCTGATTCATCTTTTCCCTGAAATCTATAACTCTCCAAACTCTGTGAGCCCAGATAACATCAGCCTCTCTTATATAAGGATATTCAAAAGGTTTTTTACCGTTTTCATACATTTCGGATTCCTTGACATAGAAGCCGTCCAAAGAGCCTTCCTCGTCATCCTCCATAACCTGAGCATAAGACACAATGCTTAAACTCATATACAAAGCAAATGCTATAAAACCTATTTTTTTCATATGACTTTGTTTTTTCTATTGTATGGTAAATATCATCTGAGAATTACTTACGTTCTTCTCTCCATCAGGTCCTTTTGCTCTGATGTTTTCTATATATATCTTGTTACCTCTTCTCAACTTCTGAATCTTAGCCAACATTTCCGGAGTAAAACGACTACTATTGGATTGAATAGGAGCTTCAGCATCTCCGCCTGTATTGAACGACATTACAAACGATGTAACTGTATAACGAACAGGAAAATCGAATCCTTCCATGGATACCCTTAATCCGCCCTGAGCCAACAACGATTCCTTAGGTATTCTACCCCCTTCGTAATTACCGACTTTTGCGGTAGGTTTAGGTATGGTCTTTACACGATAATCCATCGAACCCATATTCATTTTCTTGCCGCCGACAACTGCAGCAACGCTGATAACCGACTTGCCCGGTTTGGTTACTGTGGCAACGTATTCACCATCCTTAACCTTTCTCAACGTTCCGTTAGTCATACTTGCCTCTATATCCTTTGAATTGGCTCCCGGAACGGAAATAGATATAGGATTGTCAACACCTATGTACAAAACGTTCATCTGTGTTGCAGATATAGTCGCAGAAGGAGCTGCCACGAAATATTCTCCTTCAAATTCATAAGGCACCTCACCTGATTCTTTCTTGACAAACAACGTACCTTTGTATTTCTGAGGACCCAATGCATTGGCACCGAATTTCAATTTCAACATACCGGAGTCTCCAATCATACTGTTACCTCTGACCTCTCCTCTCAATTCACTCCTGGAGTCATAAGCGGCAACAATAACATCAGCTTCGTACTGTCCTCCCTGTATTATGTAATTCGATTTGGGAATAACCTTGGCGACAACAGTATTGAATTTAAAGTCTTCGGCAGATACTGCGGAATACAAATGATTGATTATGTCTATCTCCGCATTTTGTATCTCTGACTTGAACTTGTTAAGCAATACCAAATCCGCCAATGTAATGGTCTGATAGAAGTTATACATTTGCCAGTTGACCTCCTGTCCGGCTTTGTTCTTAAACGGTCCTTTCGTATTTATCTGAATATTTTTCAACTGCTTGGACGCAGGACCAGAAACATAAGTCAACATATCTGCCTGGTAAGCGTCTATTTTCTTTTTCAGTTCTATTGCCTTACCCGAAGAGCCATCTTCAGACTGACCTATGAAAAAACGCGTTGGTGAAGAATACTCATCTTTCTTTTGAACTGCCTCAAATCCCAAAGAATCCAACAATCTTTTAGCCTCCTTCACACCTCCCGGAGTTCCTTCCACTGCGACAAACAATTCATATTTCATGTTGTCGATATAATCCACTATCTCTTTCGTCTTAGTTCTCACCTCTTGTGCCTTTGCCCAATTCTCTCCGACTTTACCAGGATCCTGTTTATAAGCATTCTCAAAAACATTGTAAGTACTTTCAGCCTTACCCTTAAGCAATTTATTCGTCACCTCAATACTGTCTCCCACCGTGACAAACGCCTGCAGAATCTCCGCTGACACATTCAATGCCAACATCGCAGTGTACACCAAGTACATCATGGAAATCATTCGTTGCCGCGGCGTTTCGGGACAATTTGTAGCACCCATAGTCTATATCTTTAAATCCTATTCTATTTCCGTTTTACTTATATCTTGGTCTGCATTGCAGTAAGCATATTGCCATATATATCGTTCAAAGCACCAACTTTCTTGGATAATGCATTAACCTGCTCCTTATATTTCAAGACATTTTCAGCCGTATCCGCAAAATTCACGACTAAAGTGTCTATCCTTTCCTGTACCGCCTTGCTCGCCTCCAATTGAGAAGAAGAATTTTGTATCTGCATTTCATATAAAGCGTTGATTGACGAAAGACTCGAAGCCATCTTCTTCAACTCATCCAAATATGACGCGTCTCCAGCAGAAAGAGTATTAGCCGTTTCCTTGTAAATGTTCGCCAAAGTAGAAACCGCAGAAGTGGCCTCCTGAACGGAAGACAAATATTCTCCTGAAACCAACAAATCCTTATTCAAATTCGTAGCCGTTTTTTTGTAAGCAGATGCCAATTCAACAACAGAATCGGAAGCGGTATTAACGTTTTGCACAAATTTCTCAGAAGCTGCGGCAGCTCCGGCAACATTACCCAATTGAGACGTTGTAGTGGACAAATTATGCAATCCCTTACCTAAACTTTCTATCAATTCAGGTCCTATTTTAGCATCTTCCAACATTTTATCCAAGGCTTGTGTAGAAGAAGCTCCGCCTGCAAACACCTCTTTTTTGTCTTTCTTCGACTTTTCTTTGCTTTCGGAATGAGCATGTTCCCCATCCATTCCCGCCAATTCCGGATAAACCAAACTCCAATCGTAAGTAACATGCAACGGTTCAAAAGCAGAAACAAAAAATATCAACGCCTCTATACCCATACCGATGATAAGCATGATAGTTGCACCTGGCCAGTGATTTATCTTAAACAATGCACCAATAATAACCACAGATGCTCCCAAACCATACAACTTCGACGAAGTTTCCTTATAAGCTTTACTTCTTACTACATTATCTATAAAACCCATGACAACTCTTTTTTACTGTTTATTAATATGTGTACTTAGTTAAATTTATTTTCTTTGTTTCTGCAATCAAATTTCACTACTCTCTGTAAACATTAGACGAAGTCTTAGGGTTGTCACCCCTCACTCTTCCAAGATAAGACTGAACACAACGGAAGCCTATATAACTTTTCCCAGAATCCTGATATTCATACGAACGGGTAGCCGTCTGTATAAAATATCTTTGATCCTTCCACGAACCACCTCTGACAGTTTTCCTCTTCATCACGGGAGCATCATCTTCCGCTGCATTGTATATGTTCACCTGATTCAAATCATGAGCGTATTCATAAGCAGCTTCATTATAAGCATCCTCACACCATTCTGCGACATTACCTGCCATATCATACAACCCAAAACCATTAGGAGCATAATGAGCAACCAATATAGGAGTAACACCACCATCATCTCCATAATTACCTCTCAACGGCTTATAATTAGCAATGAAACATCCGTTACTGTTACGCACATAAGGTCCTCCCCAAGGATAAGGTGCTCCATCTACGCCTCCTCTTGCAGCATATTCCCATTCAGCCTCCGTAGGCAAACGGAAATCTTCCATTCTCGCATATTCTTGTTTGGATAAATAATTGTTCATCATTAATGTCCTCCATACAGAAAATGCCTTGGCCTGCCTATAAGAAACTCCAACAACCGGATAATTATCATAACGAGGGTGACTAAAGTAAGACCTCGTTGCCGCATCATTATATGAATATGCGTAATCATGCATCCAACACAAAGTATCAGGATACACGTTGATAACCTCTCTCTTGTAAAATTTATTGCTGTTTTTCAAGCCTTCGGGTCTAGAAGCAAATGCAGATCCTCTATACTCTTCCGCAACAGGAGAGTCCGATTCAAAATCTTTTTTACTGGCAGCTCTCAAATCAACCCAATAATACTCGTAATTAAGTTTTCGAGTATCTATACTCATGTTATTGTAAAACCTCTCTTCGGCAGGAACAAACAATTCTGCCAATGCTTCCCTCTCGTCCGCATTTTCCAAAGACCAATCTATCTTGGCTTTCCAATTGATCATATAAGTCTCCAACTCTTCTCCCCATTGATCAGTTTCTATCAAATAAGTTTCGGGAGATACTTCCCCTAAAAGTCTGTAAGCAATAGAATCCCTAACCCAATACACGAACTGACGGTATTCATTGTTCGTTATTTCAGTCTCATCCATCCAAAAAGACTGAACCTGAACAGTTTTTGGTTGGAACTGATACAATTTGTAAATATCCTCATCAGAGGATCCCATAACAAAACTGCCCTGAGGAATATCAACCATGCCATAAGGCTGCATATCCAAAAAATCCGGTCTATCTTGAACTCCTATTAATTCTCCTTTATCCGAACTGCCGCAACTTATTGCAAATATCGCAGCCGAAATCAACAAAACTACTTTTTTCATACAAAAAAATATTGCACCGTTAGACTATTGGTTTCTTACGCAAAAAACATCATAATGTTTCAACTCTCTACATCCTTCGTGTATTTCTATACATGGTAGGCGGTTTCGGAGGATTCTCTATCTTGAAACAGAATCGCGCAAATATTTCCAAAGAACCTGCCGATTGCGTAGATATCCTCGAAGTAGGGATATCGTAAGATACTCCCAATTTAAAATCGCCGAAAGCAACTCCGCCCAACAAAACAACCGCATCCTGTACTCTGTAAGTGATTCCGCCCCAAAACTTATGCTCCCATTCTATCAGTGTAGTCGCATCCAACTGATAGGCAGACGCAGACATAAGATCTGTCTTCAACAATACAGAAGGTAAAACTCTCAAAGACGGATAAGAAGGAACTGTCCATTCGTACCCTGCCAAAATATAATAAAACCTTCTATTGTCCCATTTCAATTTTTCACTTTCCGCCTCCAATATCTTGGACGTAGAAATACCAACATAAAACCTACCCGGTATCTGATAATAAATTCCCGCCCCTAAATCAAAAAGAAAATCGTCCTGTTTCGTAGGGTCACTCAAAACAGGATCCGTCGTTGTTCCAATCTGATCATCTTCCGTAAATTGATCTCCTCCTATCAATTTGGACATATCCAAACTCGCATTGAACAATTGCGCTTCTATACCGATTGCCAAATTTCCTTTCGGTAATTGGAACCTAAAAGCATAATCTATTTTAGCGTGAATATTATTCCAAAAGCCTATTTTATCGGAGATTATAGTCGCTCCTATGCCTCCATGCAAGAATCGTACGGGCATGTCAAAAGACAAATTCATCGTTTCTCCCGAAGACGCACCCGTACTCTGCCCAGAAATATCTGTCAAACCCATACCCATCCATTGACTTCTGAAAAAGCCGGTTATACAAATGGCACCATTACTGCCAGCATAAGCAGGGTTATAGGACAATCTGTTAAACATATACTGGGAAAACTGAGGCTCCTGCTGCGCAAACAATCTGCCGTGAGAACACAACATACCCATTGCCAACAAACAGCAAAAAACACTTAGTCCCCTCACACTTTTATATACAAATTGTAAAAATGTATGCATTCGCAACCATATTTAACCGCAACGCTCCAAAAACAAATATACACCCGCCTCAAAATCCATACTGCAAAGGTATGTAAATTCTTTCTAAAAAAAGAAACCTAAACTACATTTATCTATAAAAAAATAAACCATCAGATGTTTCATCGTTGATTTTCAACCATTTATCCACCATCTTTATTTCTCTTTCTTTTTGATTACATGAGCCAAAGGATATCTTTCCTTCAGTTTATCTATCATCGATTCAGCCGCTTTCTTTGAAATAAAAGGGCCTATATTTATATAATAAAACTTCTCATTATATACTTTTACAGCTTTGGAAAGTTTCTGATAATCTTTAGGCAATTGATGTATTATGGCTTTAGCCTCCTCTCTGTCTGAAGCAGTAGCCAAACGAATATAATATGCAAACAGAAACGTTCTTTCATATTTATTGTCATGCGCAAAAATCAATGAATCCAGATATCTGTTCCTTACACTGTCATTCATTTCCACTCTGTCGAACATCTCAAACAATTCGTCTTGCTTCTCCCACAAATCAAAATATTCATTACCAAGTATTTCAACCCTAACCTTTGCAGTACCTTCCCTATGCAACAATATTCGTTTTGCCGCTAATAAAGACAAGTCTATCACTCCCGATTTAGGACATCTGTCATTTACCTTAAGCAGTACGGAACGTCCGTTTTCCAAATGAGTAACCCTTACCAAGGTATTCAACGGCAAAGTCTTATGCGCTGCCGTATATTTTTTCTGTGAAAAAATCTCACCGGAAGACGTCTTCCTATTCTCAAACCTATTATGATAATATGTGGCATTGCACACAAAACCTTTATCCTTGGCTTTTGAAGATTCCTGAGAAAAACCTTCACTCCATGTCAAAAGAAAAACAACACATAAAAACAAATACAAAATTCTATCGTTTACCACGCTCTTGCATCTTGATCAAACCATTCCCCCTGCAATCTGAGGACCTGTTCTATAACATCCCGCACGCAACCGCATCCTCCAGCACGATGGGAAATATAATCCGCAACCGACTTTATTTCCTCGGCAGCATCGGAAGGACAGGCAGCAACACCAACTTCCAACATAACGTCATAGTCCGGTATATCATCCCCCATGTAGAGTACTTCTTCCGGACTTATATTCTTATCCTTGAGAAACTTCTCGAAAATCTCTTTCTTCCTATGTGAACCCAAATATACATCAGTCACACCCAACATTTTCATCCTTGATTCTATGCTTGCCCCGCTCCCCCCTGACAAAACGGCAATTATATATCCGTGTCTCAGTGCATACTGTATTGCATACCCGTCTTTCACATTGCCGCTTCTGACTATCAAGGCATCCCCGGCAGACCAGATATTTCCATCGCTGATAACCCCATCGTAATCAAAAACAAAAGCCCTGATTCTATGCAATTTGGTCTTATAATTCATATAATCAATAATATTTGGCCGGAATAAGATAGTTACGTACATAATCCCGCACACCGTCTTCCAAAGAAAAGAAATCCTCGTTATATCCCGCTCTTCTCAATTTCGACATTTTGGCCTCGGTAAAATATTGATACTTGTCCCTTATATCCTCCGGCATATCTATAAATCTTATGTTCTCTTTCCTGCCCATTGCGTCAAAAGTCGCCCTTGCCAAATCATAAAAACTCCTTGCCGTACCCGTCCCCAAATTGTAAATATCCGATTGTGGTCTATGAGTCATCAGATAATACATGACATTAACCACATCCTTGACATATACAAAATCCCTCATCTGCCAACCGTCCCTGTAACCCTCCTTATGTGAACGAAACAATCTTACCTCGGAGGAATCATTGATTTGATTGAAAGAATGATAAATCACAGACGCCATTCTGCCTTTATGATACTCGTTAGGACCATAAACATTGAAAAACTTAAGTCCCGCCCAAAAAACAGGCTTCTCTTCACAAGAAAGAGCCCACAAATCGAATTCCTGTTTGGAACGTCCGTAAGGATTCAACGGTTTTAGTTTCTCTATAAGACCGGTATTATCATCATATCCGAATTCCCCCGCTCCATATGTCGCAGCCGAGGAAGCATAAACCAACGGTATGGAATGCTTGGAACATATTTTCCAAAGGCTCTTTGTATACTCTAGATTGAGACGTTCGAACACACTCCAGTCAAACTCCGTCGTATCGGTTCTCGCTCCCAAATGAAAAACCCCTTCAACCTCGGAAGCATTATTTGAAAACCAATCTATAAAGTCCTCTCTGTCTATTTTTCTGCAAAACGCCGCATGAACATAATTTTGTTCTTTTTCCTTTTTTGAGAAGTCATCCACAATCACTATATCCCTACGTCCTTCTCCATTCAACTTGCCAAGCATGCAACTGCCTATGAATCCGGCAGCTCCAGTTACTACTATCATCTTATATTTGTTTTAACGCGAATAAGGCACTTTGTCTATCACTGACACATAATCAAGCGATTTTTCATAGACAGAACGCCAGCCTTTCCACTCAAATTCATCGGACAAACTCTCATTATGCCAAATGCTTATCATCTCCCCATTCACCATAACCACCTCATCCGTCAGTCTTTGTATCGTCTCCCAAGCCGACTGACAAGAAAGATTCAATCCGTTCTTCAACGCAACATCCATATATGCAAACGGATAAACCTTCAATTTAGTCTCGACATCAAGAGCCAAATCATAAAAATTAAAACTGTTGCATATACCGGCCCTGAAACCTACATTACCGGAATATCCCATGGAAAAATCCATCTCTATGTTATTGTCTATCAAATGTCTGTAAGTCTCCGGCAGACGAAATCTCAAATAATGGAATCTCGACCGATGTATAGGTTTATGCAATATGGAACTCAACATTTTAACCTGTTCCTTCAACTCTTCGGAATCCAGAAAGCTCTCATACGAAGGATGTATCCCAACTTTCGCATAATCGCAAAGGGATTTCACAAGCATTTGAAAACGCCGGTTATACGGACTTATGTTCTTGTCAAACTTGCCATATAATCCGAAAAGCACAAAAAACACCGTCCTTACTCTCAATGCCTTTATCAGAGAAATTATATAGTCAAAGTTATCGAACGGATCGGAATCTTTACCCATCAGAACCTTCAGACGTTTCCAACACAAATGAGCATCGCCCCTGAACAAATCCCTGAAAAAACCTCCCGTTCCACGCATAAAACCCTTTCCTATATAAGAAAAAGCAGAATCCACATCTATGGTGTTGACAAACGAAAAATAACGGTCTCTGAATGTCAGTTCGGGATAACGTTCAACAAGCTTATGTTTCAACTTCTCCGCCCATATGTTTACCACCGGCTTCTGCAAGAAGCCCTTCTTATATGCCAAACTGTCCTCGGCCTTGAATCTTGAATGTTCATCCTGAATGAACGGCAAATATTCCTCATAACGTGAGACAAGATAGAAAGAAGAAGCCAGAACATCATGCGTAAAAACGGAATCCTTGGAATATACCCTGAAAAAATAAGGCAGTCCGTCCTGATCCATGTAATCTATTTCCAGAAACTCTATCGCCGTTTGGAAAAGCAAAGGGGAAGATGCCAAAAAAACCTCATCGCAAAGCTTTTGCTGACAATAGGAAAACTTGGGTCCGCAATACTGCAAGAACTCGTCCCTGCTCGTGGTTATCGTAAAATCGACTCCTATCAGGTCCCTGAAAACCAGATTCAGCGTATAACCAGCCCTGTTGGTTATCTTGTCAAGATATATAAGCAACATAAAACTATCTAAGTTCAAAATTATCCCCCAAATACTTCTTTCTTACCTGTTCGTCACCCGCCAACTGTTCCGGAGTGCCGTACTTGAAAACACTGCCCTCTATCAGCAAATACGCCCTGTTGGTAATGGAAAGAGTCTCGTGAACATTATGGTCCGTAATCAGAACACCTATATTTCTGTCTTTCAACCCTCTCACTATTTGCTGAATATCCTGCACCGCTATTGGGTCAACACCCGCAAAGGGCTCGTCCAGCAAAATGAATTTGGGATTCGAAGCCAACGCCCTCGCTATCTCTGTCCTTCTTCTCTCACCTCCAGAAAGCTGATTTCCCTTGTTCTTGCGTATATGCGTCAGACTGAACTCCTCAAGCAGGGATTCCATCGTATCCCTTCTTTCAGTCTGTGTCATATTTCTGAATTCCAGAATGGACATGATGTTGTCCTCAACCGACAAATTACGGAAAACGGAAGCCTCCTGAGCAAGATAGCCGACTCCGAGTTGGGCACGCTTGTACATGGGCATGTGGGTAATTTCCTGACTGTCGAGGAAAATCTTGCCGGAAAAAGGTCTGATCAACCCTGTCATCATATAAAACGTGGTTGTCTTGCCCGCTCCGTTCGGACCAAGCAATCCGACTATCTCTCCCTGCGAAACCTCTATCGACACGCCCTTTACAACGACTCTTTTCCTGTATTTTTTCACGACATTTTCCGTATACAACCTCAT
>DXGG01000153.1 GCA_019114015.1 Candidatus Onthomorpha intestinigallinarum
CAATATCAATAAACACTGCAAAGATAAGCAATATATACGAAACGAGGACAGTCTGCTACTCCGTTCGCTAAGAGAGACTGTCCCAGTTCATGGCAAATGTTCGTCCGAACGTTCTTTTATTTCATATCCTCCGCCCAAGGCATGGTAAAGATTTATAACGCCCTGTATGCGGTCGAATCTGTCGTTCACTATGTTCAATTCAGCCTGCAACAAAGCCTGACGCGCAGTGATTACCTCAAGATAGTTCTGCGAGCTGTACTGCATCAACAACTCCGAACTGCGCAATGCCGACTCCAAAGCCTCGGTCTGCTGCTTGTCCAATTCTATCCGCTTGCGGGCCGACTGCCACTGCATCAAGGCATCGTTAACCTCTGCACCGGCATTAAGAAGACTTTGTTTGAAACTCAAGAGAGCTTCCTGCTGTTGTGCCTTGGCTATCTCCAGATTGGCAATGTTCTTACCCCTGTTGAACAAAGGCTGTACAAGGGAACCGACCGCAGAGAACAACCAGTCGCCAGGATTGCTTATCGCCGCACCGGAACCGTCCGACCAACCAACACTTCCTCCCAAAGTTATGCTCGGGTAAAATGCGGAACGGGCCTGATTGGTAGCATAGTAAGCAACGGCCAAAGCCTGCTCAGCCTGCTTTACGTCGGGACGCCTGCTCAGCAACTGCAACGGAACTCCTGTCGAAAGAGTATCAGGAAAGCTCTGTGCATCAAGCGTAGAACGCTTTATCTGCTGCGGAGACAAACCCAACAGTACGGAAAGAGAGTTCTCTATTTCATTTATCTGTCTTTCGGTCGAAACTATCGACGCCTCAACCGACAATCTGTTTGCCTCAACCTGAGCCACTGCCATCTCTGTGGTCTGCCCGGCATCCTTCATGGCTTTCATAACCCTTACATTATCCTCCCATGTCTCGGCTGTACGGCGCATTATCCTCAACTGTTCATCCTGCATTAGCAGGGTGTAATAGCTGTTGGCTATGGTTGCAACCAACTGCGTCTGCACGGCCTGACGGTATGCTTCGCTCTGTTCCACGGCCGCCTTGGCTCCGCGTTTGGCGTTGAGCAACTTGCCGAATATGTCTATTTCCCATTCGGAAGAGGCTGCCAACTCATAAGACTTGGACGGTGCCGCTCCTCCCACGCTGTTGAGTGTTCCCTGTGCATTTAAGGACAAGGACGGAACATAAGCCAACTTTGACGAAAGCAGAAGAGCTTCAGCTTCCTTAACCTTCAGACGCGCTATTTCAAGATCCGTATTGTTCTTAAGTCCGGTATCTATCAAAGCCTGCAGATTCTCATCGGTGAACAATTCCCTCCAAGAAAGCATTGCGAGCGACACCGTGTCCTCCTGTACGGACGCCTGTCTGTAAAGGTCGTCCGAAACCTCCATGTCGGGACGTTCGTACGACTTGTATATGTTACAGGAACTTATGCCAAATACGATGAACAGACACGGCAATATCTTTTTCATATTCATAGTCTTTATTTTTTTTCTGACAATTCTCTCTTATCGTTATTCAAACCTCTTTTGCGTTCAGGCATAACCTTTTCCTGTATGTATTGGAATATCATGAACAAAGGCGGCACTATGAACAGCAACGCTATCGTTCCTATGAGCATTCCGCCTACTGTACCCACGCCGATTGAGGTATTTCCGTTGGCTCCCACACCTGTCGAAAACATCATAGGCAACATTCCGAAAATCATGGTGAAGGATGTCATCAATATAGGACGCAAACGTACCTGCGCAGCAGAAATGGCAGCCTGCATTATAGTCATTCCCTGACGTCTTCGCTCCGAAGCGTATTCGGTAAGCAATATGGCTGTCTTGGAAAGCAAACCGATAAGCATTATGAGACCTATCTGCAAATAAATATTGTTTTCCAATCCGAACATCTTGGCAAACAAGAAACTGCCGGCCAATCCGAAAGGAACCGAAAGTATCACCGCCAAAGGAATGAACAAGCTCTCGTACAAGGCACACAATATAAGATAGATAAACACCACGCATATTATGAATACGACTGTCGTGGTGTTGCCGGTACCGGCCTCCTCTCGCGACATTCCTCCGAATTCGTAACCATAACCGGAAGGCAACACGTTTGCAGCCACTTCCCTGACGGCCTCTATGGCCTGTCCGGAACTGTATCCCTGAGCTGCAGCACCGTTGACCGTAATGGAAGAGAACAAATTGAACCTGTTCAATATCTCCGAACCATACACCCTTGTAAGTTTCAAATACTGACTTATAGGGCTCATCTCTCCGGAACTGTTACGTACATACATGTTGTTCAACGATTCGGTATCCAGACGGAACTCGGGCGAAGCCTGAATCATGACTCTGTAAAGCTTGGAAAACCTGTTCATGTTCGAAGCATATATACCCCCGACATATCCCGAAAGAGTGCTTAACACATCGGAAGGCGATACCCCGTTGCGTTTGCACAATGCGGCATCGACCTCCACAAGGTATTGAGGAAACTTGGTATCAAACGAAGTAGTCGCACGACCTATCTCAGGGCGTTTGTTCAACTCTTCAATCAACTTGCGTGTATAGACAAGCAAATCTTCCGTACTTCCCCCCTTCTTGTCCTGAACAATAAGCTCAAAACCGTTGTTTATACCATAACCGGGAATCATTGGAGGTGCAAAAGCCATAATGTCTGCACTGGAAATAAAAGCGGTACTACGATGTATCTCGTCTATAACATCCTGTTGGGAATCATGTTCGCCTTTACGTTCGCTCCAATCTTTCAATCTTATGATAAACATACCATTCGAGGCTCCCTGACCACTCATCATGGAGTTACCGGTAACGTTGGAATAAATCTTTATCTGAGGTATCGCTTTCAGACAACTGTCTATCTGGTCCATTACCTTTTTCGTTTCCTTTATGCTGTTGCCGGGGGAAGTACGCACATCAACGAATACCGTACCCATATCCTCGTTAGGAACAAGACCGGTCTTTGTCGTGGTTATAAGCAATATAAGGCCTCCTGCCGCTATCACAAGCAACACTATTGCAAGCCATTTACGTTTCAACATAAACAAGACTCCTCCCTTGTATTTCAATACAAGTCTGTGGAACACGGCATCGAAAGCCATGTGAAAACGGGAAGAAAAACTCAACTTACCACCGTCGATTGCCGTTTGGTGAGGCGTCATTATCAATGCGCAAAGAGCAGGGCTCAACGTCAATGCATTCAGCAGTGATATGGCTACTGCCGCCGCCATTGTCAATCCGAACTGCGTGTAGAATGTACCTGTGGTGCCGCCTATGAAACTGACAGGAATGAACACCGCCATAAATACCAGGGTGGTGGTAACCAAGGCCGATGTAATTCCGTCCATCGCATCGACAGTCGCATCATAAGCAGACTTGTACCCCTCATCAAACTTGGCCTGTACGGCCTCGACCACCACAATGGCATCGTCCACGACAGTACCTATCACCAATACCAGAGCAAACAACGTCAGCATGTTCAGGCTAAAGCCGACAAGCAACAGAAAAGCAAAGGTTCCTATAAGCGATACGATTATTGACAAAGCAGGAATAAAGGTGGAGCGGAAGCTCTGCAAAAATACGTAAACCACCAACACAACCAAAATTATAGCTTCTATAAGGGTCTTGACGACTTTTTTGATGGATGCATCCAAGAAGTCTTTGGTGCTCATCAAGTCGACTATTTCCATACCCTTGGGCAAAGTCTTGGATATTTCTTCCACCTCACGGTCAATGTCCTTAATAATCTGATTTGCGTTAGAGCCTGAAGTCTGTGAAATCATTATGTTTGAACCGGGGTGTCCGTTGACCTCTCCAACAAAACCGTAGCCCATGGCTCCCAGTTCTATGGTTGCGACATCCTTTAATCGCAAAACCTCGCCATCAGGCAAAGACTTTACCACAAGGTTTTCGTAATCCGTTTCCTTTTCATAACGTCCGCGATATTTAAGAACATACTGAAAGGTGTTTTGAGACTCCGCTCCCAGCGTACCGGTAGCCGCTTCAACATTCTGTTCTCCCAATACGGCCGTAATATCCGAAGGCATCAACCCGTATTGCTGCATTTTATTGGGATCGAGCCATATTCGCATAGAATAATCATAACCAAGTACAT
>DXGG01000154.1 GCA_019114015.1 Candidatus Onthomorpha intestinigallinarum
GAGATTGGGGTTGGCAGGAGGAGGCACCGATGTTTCCCCCTTTTCGGAAGAATATGGCGGTTATGTGCTTAACGCTACTATAAACCTTTATGCTTATTGTGATATAATACCGCGGGATGACAATAAAATAGTCATTTGTCTCGAAGACAGGAATCAAAGGTATGAATGCGACAGCGCCCGTTCGTTGCAGATAAACGGTGAAGCCGATTTGGTCAAGGGCGTTTACAACAGGGTTGTGAAGGACTTTGATTTGCCTTCTCTTTCGTTTGAGATACATACGTATGTAGAGGCAACGGCCGGCAGCGGCTTAGGGTCGTCTTCCACTCTTGTTGTGGCAATATTGGGAGCATTCGTACAATGGTTCTCCCTTCCGTTGACCGATTACGATATAGCTTTGTTGGCCTATTCCATAGAACGGGAGGATCTTTGTCTTGCGGGAGGAAAGCAGGATCAGTATGCCGCGACATTCGGAGGCTTCAACTTCATGGAGTTTTATGCAAACAGCAAGGTGATAGTCAATCCTTTGCGTATAAAGGACAAGATAGTTAACGAACTGTCAAGGAATCTTGTCCTCTTCCATACCGAGACCTCCAGAGAATCCGCCCATATCATAAAACAACAGCAGGATAATGTCAGAAAACACAATGAACAGTCCATAGATGCAATGCTTCATTTGAAACAACAGTCTTTGCAGATGAAAGAGGCTTTGTTGAAGAATGATCTGGACAGTATCGGATTGATATTGAATTCCGTATGGGACTACAAGAGGAAAATGGCCAAGGGCATAACGACCGATTTGTTCGAAAAGGTTTACAAGGTTGCATTGGAGGCCGGTGCTACAGGTGGCAAGATATCCGGTGCGGGCGGCGGAGGATATGTATTTTTTTATTGCCCCGGCATGACGCGTTACAGAGTTGTTGAAGCCTTGTCACGTTTCAAGGGCAAGGTCAGAAGATTTGAATTTACAAACAGAGGTCTCGAGACTTGGCAGATATGATTAGGGAAGCGATTATATTGGCAGGAGGAAAGGGAACAAGACTGCAAAATGTGGTGAAGAATGTACCCAAACCCTTGGCTCCCGTATCGGGCGAGCCTTTTCTGAATTATTTGATTCGTTATCTGCAAAGACAGGGTATAGAAAGGGTCATTCTTTCTGTCGGATACATGTACGAGAAAATCATGCAGACATATGGGCATTCCTTCAACGGTGTAGAGGTGGATTACAGTGTGGAACACTCTCCTCTCGGAACGGGAGGCGCAATAGCAAAGGCTATCGGAAAGACAAGAGAGGGGAATGCTTTGATACTGAACGGCGACTCGTTTATGGCTTTTAATCTTGCGGACTTTGAAAAAGAGTATGAAAGGGTATGTCGCGACAATCCTTCATTGAAATATCCCGTACTGATGCTTCTGAAGGAGTTGCATTCGGTTGACAGATACGGTTCTGTCCTATTGGAGAAAGACCGCATAATATCTTTTGAGGAAAAGACTTTCAGGGAGCAGGCTCTGATAAATGCCGGAGTATATTTGTTTGACCGACGTCTTTTTTTGGAAGGGATGTTTTGCGGTCGTTTTTCATTTGAAAAGGATTTTCTAGAAAAGAGAGTGGACGAAGGAATAATATTCGGGATGTCTGGCGAAGGTTATTTCATAGACATAGGTGTGGAGGAAGATTATTTTCGTGCGCAAAATGAACTGAAAAAGGAGATTGAAAAATAAATAGGAATAATTATGGAATTGGAAATAAACGTAGGAATATGCGGCAAACAGGAGGTTGTTGTCGACCAAAACAATACTGCAACGGCTTTGGGTTCGGGAGATGTACCCGTATTTGCGACTCCGGCCATGATAGCCTTGATGGAGAAAACGGCCAATGATTCTGTCAAACAGTACATGCCGAAAAACCATGTGAGCGTAGGAATAGAGATAAACGCGCAGCACATCAAGGCCACCCCGATAGGAGGCAAGGTCACTTGCGAGAGCTTTCTCAGCAAGGTTGAAGGTCGGAAGCTTGTTTTCAACATGACGGTTTACGACGGAGACGGAAAAGTAGGGGAGGCCACACATTCGAGAGTGGTGGTTGACAAGGACAGGTTTTTGGGAAAAATAAAAAATGATTGAGCGGATGATTTCAAATTTGTCTGGAGGAAAAGAATTCAGAATGATAGCCAAGACGATGTACGGACTTGAGGACGTTTTGGCAGGAGAGTTGGAGAAGTTGGGTGCAAAAAACATAGAGAAACTGTGCAGGGCTGTCGGTTTCGACGGAGACATGGTCACTTTGTACAGAGCCAATTACTGTTGCAGGACGGCATTGAGCATATTGAAGCCGATAGCTTCGTTCACGGCCAACAACGAACATGAGCTCTATGACAACGTATATAAAATCAAGTGGGAGAAATACATCAATCCAGACGGAACTCTGTTTATAGACAACTCGGTCAACAGCAGGATATTCAACCATTCCCTTTATGCTTCGCAGAAGACCAAAGACGCCATTTGCGACCGTTTGCGCAAGATGTTCAATAAAAGGCCGAGTGTGAGAAGAGAGGATGCCGACCTCAGACTGAACCTGCATATACATGACAATCAGGTCACCATCTCATTGGATTCCTCGGGTGATTCCTTACACAAGAGGAATTACAGGGCCAACAACGGACAGGCTCCATTGAACGAGGTCACCGCTGCCGGACTTATACAGTTGAGCGGTTGGCAAAGGGACTGCAATTTCTTTGATCCCATGTGCGGAAGCGGTACATTGCTTATTGAGGCAGCCATGTTTGCATACAACATACCGGCACAATATTACAGAAAGAAGTTCGCATTCAAGAAATGGGGCGACTATTCGGCTCCTCTGTGGAAAAAGGTAAAGGCCGAAGCCGATGGCATGATATGTGATTTCGACTATAAGATATGGGGTTCGGACATATCTGGAAATGCCATAAGCGAGGCAAGGGAGAATATAGAATACGCCAAACTGCACAAGGATATAGAACTGTTCAGGAATGCAATAGAGGAACAGGAACCGCCGGAGGGCAAAACGCTTGTCATAACCAATCCTCCTTACGGAGAAAGGATTGAGGTGGATGACATATTTGCATTGTATGAAAGGATAGGTACGGCCTTCAAAACCAAATATGAAGGCAATGTAGCGTGGGTTATTTCGTCTGATTTGAGCGCATTGAAGAAAATCGGACTGAAACCTGACAAAAGAATTACGATATACAACAGCAATTTGGAGTGCAGATTTTGCAGATACGAATTGTACAAGGGCAGTAGAAGGTAACGTTTTGTTGACTGTTGTTACTCTGAAAACGATTCTTTGTTTCGTGAAAATAGAACGCCGTTTCAAAAAAATGAAACGGCGTTCTATTTTTTTGGAATCAAGTTTCAGTAAAAGCTGATTGTCAGACGTTTAAAAGACAGTTCTATTCTTTAGAATCCAATGCAAAACATGGTATGGCAATATTTTCTTTTCATTTTTCAAAACAAATAAATGAAAATCATTGTCATTTCAAGAAAATGTTGTAACTTTCGTCGTTGAAATCGTACCGTTTAACGGTATGAAGACAGTCAATACTTATCAGACCTGAAACGTAAAGACTTGTGTACATAATTATCATACAATGAAACAGGATATGAAGACAAAAGGATTGACAACTAAATTGTTGTTGCCGTTACTGTTTTTACATGTGTCAACATTGCAACTGATTGCACAGGATGAGATATGGAAGAGTTACGACATGTATGAGATTAAAGACGGCAAGATAGAAAAATGTGTCAATGACTTGATGTATCAGGCAGAAGAATACATAAGGGACGGAGGTGATGACGGATTTGCATTCATGGAAAACTTGAACAGAGAGGATGTGAAATACGGATTGAGCATCAGTAATATTGATAAGGCTTTTTACAATATAACCTTACGTGTTTCCAATGACTTGAACTATGACAGATGGGAGGAAGAAGCTCCGAGTGTTTACGATGGCATAGTTTATCTTGGAGAGAATGTGTTGTTCTACGCTCATGATGAAAATCTGACGGATATTACAGTAAGAACAGACAATTGTTCACAAGTTTCTTATTCTCATCCTGCTATTATGGGTGTTGAGATTCATGCTTTGTATAATTACAAGCGGGATTTGATTGTTTCAAAAACCATACGTTGCGAAGGTGTAACATATTACGGAAAAAAGGACTCTGTCATTCATACAAACAAAGCCGAATCCATAACAAAACCGCAGCAAATGAAAATCCCTTTTGTTGAAATTACGGACAAGGGACTTGAAAAGACAATTGCAGACATAGTGCAACAAATGAATGAAAGCAGGAAAGCGTACAATGAAGACAATACCATATTGTATCTCAACATAGACAACAATTACAAGAATTATATCGACATTCATCTTACGGCATATTACAGAAGCCTTGAGTCAATGGCCAATCTGAATCCCGACGGTGTCATCATACTCGGACAAGACACCATATTCTATGAAGGAAGGTTTA
>DXGG01000155.1 GCA_019114015.1 Candidatus Onthomorpha intestinigallinarum
TTTGGTGGTTATAGAGCAGGTGAACACCTCTTACCATTCCGAACAGAGAAGTTAAGCCCTGCCTCGCCGATGATACTGCTACGGTGGGAAAGTAGGTCGCTGCCAGATTGAATAGAGAAGAGCTCCGCTAATTTGCGGGGCTCTTTGTTTTGACCAATAATAGGAGTATTAAAATGGAAGAACATTTAATTCTTCTTTCCTTTTTTGTTCTTTTCTCTTGTGAAAAAGAAAGCGAACAAAGTGATTTTATCAATGATACGAAAAAGAAATATAGTCGACTTTCTTCTGCTTGGAATTCAGTAAAACGAACTGCAAAAGAAGTATGGAAAGAAATTAAACCTGTAATTGCAACTGATGCAAAAGGAGCTGCCGGAGCTATGTTTGGTTTGATTGGGTACTGCAGACGTTGTTCCGAGTGCTTTCACAGAACTATTTGTGAAGTCAGTCGGAAAGTGTATATATGTAAAGTTTTAGGAGGACAAAAGCGATGAGTAAGATTTATAAAGCATGGAAGCGACTATTGGCGAATGATTATGCATTTTTCATTGTCATATCACTTCTTTTCGCAATCGTCGGTCATATTGTTGAATATTTGTTTTTGAATATCGGACTGGTAGAAAGGACAGATGTAAGCGGTTTTGCTTATAAGTGGGTATTAGGTTTCTTTTTCGCTTTTTTATTGCATTGGCAACGAAGAAATAACTTGAGACGAGAAAGATAAACACAAACACAAAGTCTTAGCGAAAGCAAGGCTCTGTGTTTTATCTATATGGGGAGGGGCTGGCTTACATCGTAGCTTATACTGAGATTATTTGAAGTTTTGAGGTTTCATTCGATAACAGTATAAACAATAATGTCTTCATGTCGTCTTCTTTTTCGCGGAATCACGGTACGTTCTCTGTGCGGAATGAATTAAAAAGATTCAAACGGCATTCTTACAAAATGTCTTCTGAATTCGTTTTTTTCTTTTCTGAATTCATTTTCTTCTTTTCAGAAAAGGTTTTCGAGCAATCCTGAAAAGAATATCCGGTTTCCATGTCACGACACGACAAATGCCTGAAAGATGCCGGATATGAAACGTGTTACAGGTCTAAATCTTTTTCTTTGCAATCTTTTTCAACGATTTGATATACTGGTTCTTTACACCGTTGTCCTCTTCCTTTTCACATATGTTTTCAACCCTGTTGACCAAATCGGAGGATATATATTTTTCCGTCAATATTATCCTTGACAAGGCATAGGCACTTGACCACCTTACCACAGTGCTTTCATTGTTGGTGTTGTCGAGAAGTTTCCTTATTGCCGAATCAGGTATCGAAGAATAAAAACCACACAAATTGCCGACAATGCGAGAGGCCTCCCTTTTTACGGAATTGTTGGCCGAATCTATGTGTTTTGCCGCAAAATCCAAACCTTTTTGACCAACCATATCGGGATGACTGCGGCTGATGCTCTCAAGAGCGGACAAAACGATTGCAAGATGCTTGTCGTTCAATTCTTCGGCAACGGAAATGATACTATCCGTATTCTCTTTGCCGCAAACTATGAGTTCCTCTATCGTTCTTTGTTTTTTAGAGGCGTTTAATTCTTTGGAATTTAAAATGTCTTTCATCTTTCTATTCACGAATTGATATTCAGTGCTTCATAAAATAAATGCCGAGTATTGTACCCGCAAGGCATAGAAATATACTTTCGAAAATATACAGCAAAGCTGCAGACCATGCATTCTCCCTAATCAGGTTGACGGTTTCCAATGAGAATGCGGAAAATGTGGTGAATCCTCCGCAAAAGCCCACAACCGCAAACATCCGCATAAGATTGTTAGGACAGCGGCTTAGATAACCGATTAACAAACCTATTATAAAACAGCCTAAAAGATTGGAAAGCAATGTCTGTACAGGCAGTGAAAGAAATCTTATATGAAATCGCTCAACTACAAGACCGATTGAATATCTTGTCAGACTGCCCAGTCCTCCACCAAAAAAAACCAATACAATCTCTTTCATGAAACTGTTGAACGTTATCATAGGTTTTATGTTTCAATTTCGGATGTTTGCCAATTCAAAAAAAATGAATAGTTTTGCATTTGTATAAACATGATAAAACATTAAAGATATGGCATTACAGATTACAGACGCCACCTTCGATCAGTTGGTGGCAGGTGCGGACAAACTGGTTGTTGTGGATTTTTGGGCTGAATGGTGCGGTCCCTGCCGTAAGGTTTCGCCTATAATAGACGAGTTGGCTGCGGAATATGAAGGAAAGGCAATCATAGGAAAGTGCGACGTTGACGGCAACAACGATGTTACGACCAGGTTCGGAATAAGAAACATACCAACCGTGCTATTCATCAAGAACGGAGAGGTAGTCGACAAGTTGGTCGGAGCTCAGACCAAAGCCGCTTTTGTGGAAAAAATAGAGAAATATCTTTAGTCTTTCCGAGACATAATGTCCGAAGAACAAGATAGATTTTCCCGTTACAGTTCGATAGAGTTCAGGACGAATCAGGTGGTGGAAGGATTCATAACGGGATTACATAAGAGTCCTTTTCACGGCTTTTCGGTTGAATTTGCCGAGCACAGGCTTTATAATACGGGGGAATCCACCAGACATATAGACTGGAGACTCTATGCAAGGACGGACAAGTTGTTCGTGAAGAAGTTCGAAGAAGAGACCAATCTGCGTTGTATGCTTATGGTTGACGACTCTTCTTCGATGCTTTTTCCGTACGGTGACACCTTGCGGGATAGCGGACATACCAAGTTGTCCTTTGCTCTTTATGCCTGCGGCGTGATTATTCACATGCTTTACAGACAGAGGGATGCTTTCGGCTTGTCTTTCATATCGGATAAGGTTGAGTATGTTTCGGAAATAAAGACCAGTTTCGCTCACAAGCAACGCTTGTTTGCCATGCTCGAAGAAAAGCTGCATGAAAAACAGGCGGAAGCAAAACAAACGAAAATAGATGACATTCTTCACCGGTTTGCCGAACAGATTCACAAAAGGTCTTTGATAATTATTTTTACGGACTTGTTTTCGACTCTTTCGTCGGAAAGGGATTTGACGGATGCCCTGCAACATTTGAAACACAACAAACATGAGGTTATTCTTTTTCACGTATGCGACAACAAACGTGAAATGAATCTGGAGTTTGACGGCAGACCGTACCGTTTTGTGGACATGGAAACCAATCAGCAGATAAAGTTGTCAGTTGAACAGGTGAAGGATAGTTACAGAAAGCAAGTGATGAGGCAGTCGGATTTTTTGCGTTCCGAATGCAACAGGCTGAAGATAGATTTTGTTCAGGCGGACATCAACAGGGATTTTGATCAGATATTGTTGCCGTACATGCTCAAAAGAGCAAGACTGAAGTAATAAAAAATGTACTGAAACCGTTCTGATTCATATTTTTTGCTATCTTTGCAAAGATTATGGTTTCTAAGAAATTGCGAAATAATAAATACCAATAACAAAAAGATGAGAAGAACAATATCATGTGCCCTTTTGGCGGGTGTTTTGTTGTTAACGGCATCGTGTGGAAGCATAAAGACAATGCAGAAGAAACACGACACGGTGCGCTATCAGATTTCTCCTAATCCAATGGAGGTTCACGGAGACAAAGTCATAGTGACGATAAACGGAAACATTCCGGAAAAGTATTTTCAAAAGAATGCCGTTGTTTATCTGCAGCCTGTTTTAAGATGGGAGACGGGAGAGGTAATACTTTCTCCTATGAACTTGAAAGGTGCCAAAGTAGAGGGAAACGGCAAGACGATAGAAAAGAAGAGCGGCGGCAGATTTGTTTACAAGGATACGGTTGCTTACCGTCAGGGTATGGAGAGTGCGAAATTGTTCCTTGACCCTATTGCCTACAAGGCGGATAAAGTAAACGAAGCTAATGCGACATGGAGCGAGGCTTTGGAAAATGAAGGAGCCATAAGGTTGGGCAACGTGAAAATAGCTGAAGGCGTCAATTCCACGTCTAACAGGGTTGATATAAGGGGTGATTTGAGCATTGCGCCGTCGAATTACACCGTAAGCACGGATGAAATAATGAGAACCGACATATATTTTACGGTAAACATGTACAATCTGAACTGGAACAACAAGCTCAACAAGCAGATGGATGCCAAGAAGAGTTATGAGAGCATGAAGAGCTATATTGTCAACAATCAGATTCCGCGTCAGATTTTCGTAAATGCGTGGGCTTCTCCCGAAGGAGAGGAGACTTTCAACATAGGCTTGTCAAAGCGCAGGGCGGAAACAACGGTTGCGCTTGTTGACAAGATGCTTACCGAGGCATTGACCGAAAGGGCAAAGGCAGAGAATATCAAGAAAGCGGACATAAAGAAATATGTGGACTTGGCAAAGCAGGATGTTGTCATTACCTCCAATGCAAAGGGTGAGGACTGGGAAAACTTCATAAGATTGGTTGAGGGTTCTTCATTGAAGGAAAAGAATACGGTAATCAATGTTGTAAAATCCCAGCCGGACAAGGTAAGAAGAGAACAGGAAATAAGAAACATGTCCGTTGTGTTTGCTCAGATAGAAGAGGAAATATTGCCTACATTGCGTAGGGGAGAGATAGCGTTTAATTTCTCTGGAGTTCAAAAGACTGAACAGGAAATAGCGAAGATGGCTATTTCCAATCCTGACAATCTTACTTTTGACGAGTTGATGTATGCGGCAACGCTTACCCACAATTATGCCAACAAGTTGCAGATATACACTGCGGCAACGGAACGTTTCGGCTCGGAATGGGCCGGATGGAATAATGCCGGAGCTGTTGCTTTGTATTTGAATCAGTTGGATGACTCCAAGCGTTTCTTGGAGACGGCTGACAAGCTTTCTCCTAACAACGGAATGATATTGGCCAATCTTTCTTTGTTGTCTTTGGCTTTTAAGGATGTTGAAGCGGCAGATCAGTAT
>DXGG01000156.1 GCA_019114015.1 Candidatus Onthomorpha intestinigallinarum
AAAAACGTTTTCAGAAAAGAAAAAAATGAAATCAAGATCCGTTTTTTCCTTTCTTAATTCTGTATGCGGCGTATGCTCCAAGAGACGACAGAAGAAGTATCGTACCCGTTCCCAAAGGTGCACCCAATTCCCGGAATTCGTTGTTCAGATGGTCGTAATAATAGTATTTTATGTTTCCAAAGCCATCCGTATCGTTCCATCCCCCGTGAGAGGAGGGCGGCTTGGGAGGTTGCGCCTGACAAACGGCTAATGCCAGTAATGACAATAAAAAAACGGCAGTTTTTTTCATGTTACAGATAAATTATTTTTGAAGACATCGTTTCTTTTTCCGTTACCACATTGATTATGAAGCAACCCTTTTGCGGCAGTCTCGTTTCATTGGTGAAGGAAACGGCAACGCATACGCCCCTTAGGTCAAAAACCCTCATTTCCTTCACCTCGTATTCCGACATCACGCTGACAAGGTCCCCCTCCTGTCTGATTGCAAGTTCGCCTTGCGGCTTGTCTTGTTTATACAGTCTCAATATGAAGGCCTTGTCTGCTTTGTCTGCTCCGGTGGAGAAACGGTATGTGTTTGCGGTTGCCAAATCCGTCAGTATGCTGTCCGATTCGGTGTCAATCAAACAGGCCCCGTATATGTTTTCAGGCAGTTCCAATGCATTCAGTTCCACTTCCCCTTCGGTTTTTGTGAGATATTCTATCCTTAAATCCATACTGTCTTCAATGTTGCAGGTCTCGAAAATGGACCATTCCTTGTCCTGACAGTCCAATAGCAAATCGGGAGCGGAGCCAATGCTGTACAGTTTTGGCGTATTGGCACTGTTTTTCTCGGTTTCGGGCCTGGAACAGAAATAAACCCTCAGTTCGTCTTTCCCTCCGTTGGAGGAGAGCTGCAATCTCAGCCTTTGTTTGTTGCTCAAGGCCGTTTTGGCCGAAGGGAAGGCCGTTTTGCCTATTCTCAAAAGGTTTTGCGAATCATCGACCTTTGCCATGAATCCGCAGAAGGAAGGAATCGCAAAGTCGCTTTCGCTGTTCCAGTCCAAGGCTTGGTATTGTCCCGTTTGAGGACAAAGCAGCCATAATCCTCCTATGGATTCCCTTTGTATGTTTTCGGCTTTCAGACTGAAAGGGTAGGGGTTGGCACAAAGATAATAGCCGTTTCCCTTGTCTGCGGTTATGTCTGCGTTGTACAAAAGAATATATTCGTTTTCGCAGTTCATCATTCCCTCGAAACAAAGCGTCGTCGTATCCTTGTATGCTACCAGATAACCGAGTCCGTTTTTGAAGAAGTGTTCGTCCTGAATGTTTTCAACGTAAGGAATCCAGGCACCTTGACTTTCGTTCAGATAATACAGGTCGTCTTCGTTGCCTCTGTCGAACATGGAGGCCGTTTCCTCCCTTGTTTTCGAAAGGGCGTCTATCGGCAGTCCGAACAGATTCCAGCCGTTTGTGTCCGCGGTGTATTTTGCAAAGCTTATGTTTGCCCTGAATATGCTTGTACTGAGTCCGCCGGACAGAATGAGTTGGGCTTTGCCCGTTGTGTCGGCGGTGAAATGGTCAGAATGCAGTTCCACTTCCGCACAGCTCACGTTCTTTCCCGAAGGTATTGTCACCGTGTATCCTTTTGGGATTACCACCTTGTCATTGCTTTTGGGCAAAGCGTGTCCGTTCCACGTCAAAGGGTCGGTCCATTCTCCGCTGTTTACGGCCCTTGTCTCGCGTCCCGTTTCAAAAACCACGGATGCAACATTTTCTCCTCCCAATGTGAATACCGCCCTGTATCTTTCCGCGCTGTCAAGGCCTTCTATGAGGATGCTTTCCGTTTCATTCGGCATTGAAAGCGTGGGATATGCGTCTTGATATTGGGGAATGAAATCCGAATCATGCCTTCCGAGGGTAAGATTGAGCGTGTCTGCTCCGAAAGAATAATGATTCCATTGAGTGTTCAGAATATTTTGGGCATCCGTTAATGCAGGATTTGATTTCACGCCTGTCCTTATGTCGGGTTTGCGTACCAGAATCTTGTCCGGAAATTCCAGACTGCTCAGATCTTCACTGAGATCGGTTTTTATCCTGCCCACAATGTCCAATGTATCCGAATAATCTCCTGTTCCGTCCTTTTTCAACAGTACATAAGTGTCATTGCCTGCTTGAAATGAATGTCTTGGAACAACAGGAAAACACAAGAGAGGCTCCTGTGAAAAATCGTCTATTTTGTTGCTTAAGATTATACATGAATCATTGCGGACGGTATCCTTTTCCGTAAATGTGTAATAAACATTATTTTGACTGGTATAATTTCCACTTTCAACAAAATCTACCTTATAGTCTTTAAGACACACATCCTCTCCCGTGCCGTTGTATATCTCCAAAATGTTATTTCCACTGTTTGCAACGACTTGCGAGAACATAAGGTCGTCACAGTCGTTCGTTATTTTTTCCACCCGTATTTGCAGGGCGGAATCCGTTTCGTTTTCCCACGAAAGCTCTACGGAGTTCATGGAAAGAGCCGAAGTCTTAATGTCATGAATTTGCGACGGAGTGGTGAACGATTTCAATTCCGAAAGACTGCCGTCCTGATTTGTTATTTCGACGTAATATTTTGTTGATGGCTCAAGACCGTTTACGGATATTATGCCGTTGTTCATTTGATAGTTGTCTTGTTCTATCAGAGTTCTTTGCGGTGCTTTTACAACAAGATTGTCAATGGTGAAACTGCCAGTTGATTCTCTTTTTATTTCTATATACTCCTTGTAGGAGCTTAGTGTGTCTTTGTGGTGTTTTAATGTACTGCTATTCAACTTCAAAGTATCCGTTTCATTGATGATTATGGTACTTCTTTTAGTACTTGGTTTTATGTCGAAACTTAATATCGAACCTTGGGGAAAGCCCTTTGACGGACTTCTGAAAAGAGCTCCTGATTCTGGGAAAAATATGTTTGTAACATTTGAAATTATGCTTGCATCGTTTCTGGCTTGTATTTTGGCTATTTTGCATTCCGGAAATTCAGTAAACATGTTCGGCAATACCATTATTGAGGTGCCGGGATGGAAATAATAGCTTGTGATTTGAGAATATTGCAGCAGTTTGTCGAAATTCTCTTCAAACAATATGGTGTCCTTGAAAATGCTTGCCGATTGACCTTGTTGCGGATTTGAAATGACTATGTCGGCACGGTTGCTTTTTATTGTGTCCGTTCGCAATGGGTTTTGGGAAAAACAATCGACCGAAAAGATGTAAAGATTCGTAAATGCAATGAAAAGAAAAAGGTAATTTTTAATCATGCTCTTTAATTTTGATATGTAATACATACGCAAAATGTAAATTATTGTTATATCACTATTCGCTTTTTTGCAAAAGAGTGCCTAAAAAAGGATGTCGTTTGTTATCTTTTCGCTTATTGTCGCAACCGTTCTCAACGCTGTCAGTTCCATATCCAGAACGGAGGAGACCATATTGCCTATTATCGGAGTATCTGCAAAAACCAGGCAAAGAATTATGGAGAACAGTACAATGCTCAGAAAAGGCACAACGATAAGATTTGACAAAAGGAACATAAGAGGCAAGGTATTGAATCTGTACACTATTATCGGCAATACGAAGGTTTGTGCCGACAGGGTTGTTGCGGCGTATGAAAAAGGTTTCTTCAAATATCTGTTTATGTGTTTGTTTATGTCTTCCTTAAGAACGGGCATACATACCAGTATTCCCAGAACGGCGAGAAAGGACAGTTGGAAGCTGAGATTGAAAAGGAGCAAAGGGTCGAACAAAAGGAAGATGAAAGCGGTGCATAACAGTATGTTAAGGCTGTCGGATTTGTAGAAGAACACGTCCGATACTATAATCAATCCGAGCATTGCCGCAACCCTCATTGCCGAAGGCGTACAGCCTACTATGAAAGCTATGACCCATGCCGTCAACACCAGAAGGATTTTCCTCAGATAAAATCCTTTCATGCCCAACAGGTGCAATCCTCTGAACAATATGTCGAATATTGCGATTATAAGACCTATGTGAAGACCCGAAACGCACAATATATGGGCAAGACCCGAGACCGAAAAGCTTTCTTTCAGATTTTTGTCAAGTTCTTTTTTGTCTCCGAGCAGTATGGAGGCGGCGAGGGCGGCGTTTTCCTTGTCAAGGGATGAGGTTTTCAGTCTTTCCTTCAGTGACTTGTTGCATTTTTTGGAATATTCCACAATGATGTTCCCCTCATGTTTTGACAAAAGGGACCATTGGGAAACATATACGTTATGGTAAAGCCTGTTGTGTTTTGCGTATTCGGCATAGTCGAAAGTGGAATTTGGATAGTTCCTTATT
>DXGG01000157.1 GCA_019114015.1 Candidatus Onthomorpha intestinigallinarum
CGTTACATCTACAATAGTAGAAATTCAAAAAGTCAAATAGACAGAAAGACCAGGAAGGAGACTTGTTGGAATCTACAATAGTAGAAATTCAAAAAGTCAAATAGACTCTTATTCTTTGCAAAGATAATACAATTATCATATTTACAGATGATTGATTGCAATTTTTCTTGTATGTCTGCATTGGATTATATACCCCCTTAAATTATGCTTTATTGCTATTTTGTTGGTTCTTAAGTGATTATATTCATGATTGTTTTTATGCAGACTGACATTGTATCAGAAATAAAAAATATCTCTGTCTCTGTGTATGGCATTACCATATTTTTTTATTTCCGACTTGTTGACGTTGAAAATCAGTATGCTGTCTCCTCCGGATATTTGCTTGCTGAAACTGTCTATTTTTACAATTAGATTGTCATATACCCGGTTTGAGCTGTTTATCTCATAAACAGAATATTGTAGTCTGACAGCACCGTTTCTGGACAATATTTTGGAAAATTTGTTCCTCAACTTGTCGTCACTTATGTCATAGCTTATGATTTGTATCATATGTGAAATGTGGGATAATTGGATGTCTTTTTGTTTTGCATGAAACACCGGTAATAGGATTGTACGTATTTGAACACTTCGTTTTTGTATTTTATCAGTGCATCGAAAAAGGTCTTGCTGTATTTGCTGTTCATGTCAATCCTTAATCTGTATGTGCCTTTTGTGATGATGAAATCCTTTTCGGAGAATACCTTCTTGTTGAATGAAGTTCTGATTGTTCTGTCGATTATGCACCTGAAAGGCTCCATTATGTCGCATACCAATGATTTTCGTTTGAACCAGTTGCGGTGGAATACACCTATGTACAGGTCGAATCCGTACATTCGCAGAAAACATTCCATATAGTTGAACAGTATTGTATATCCTATATCCAATGCTGCATTTGTACAGTCTGACTTTATTCTTGGTTTTCGGCCGCTCCAGTTCAAATCTTGAAAGAATGCTTCGAAGAAGTGTTTTGAACATATTCCTTCCATGCCCATCAGTTGTTTATAGTCGTTTGCTGACATTATTGCAGACAAGGCATTCAGGCATGTTATTGTCGCATTCGTCGTGAGCGGATCTTTTCTTTTTGTTTTTTTTAGTATGGACAGTTGGTTTTCTATTTTGTTGGATATTAGAATTTTTGCAATGGAAATGTCGTCCATGTCGAAGAGGTGTTGTTTTTGTCTCAACAAAAAATTGGCTTCCGCCGAATTGAACCAATAGAATATGGGTCTGAAATTGGTGTTTACTACAATTAATGCCACATTGAATCTTTTGCACTTGTCTATCAGTGGGGTTGTCACACGTATGTGGCCTATGATAAACAGGGCAAGGATTTTCTGAAAGGGCAACTTGGTCAGGGTCTTTTTTTCTTCCGGTTCTTCCAACAGGAGTTCCCCGCTCTGTACCCTTAGATTTTTTTCTTTTATACAGTTTATGACAAATATTGTTTTTGTTTCAATGTCTTTACTGGTAAACATTCTCTTCTTCCGTTTTATCGCATAAACTGCAATATATGCAATGTCTGCATTTGTTTGGTGATATGTTTATTTTGGCATTGAGGTCAAAGTTGCGTATAGATTCTATGAAGTCTCCGAATACGCATATGTCATTGTCATTCGGACGGTCTGTTTCCAACAGTTTGTTTCTGGAAATGTCATAAAAGGCCAGCCTTTCCACATCAAACCCCATTTCACGCATGCACAGATATTGGCCCCAAAGCTGGTATTTCTGACCGAGATATATTTGTTTGATTTGATATTTGCGTTCTATGAGCAGTTTTTCCTCTCCTTTGAATATGTCTATCTTTCCCATAAGGCCGAACCGCTCCGAGAATACCGGCATGGAGACCAGATCGGTCTTTTTGTTCCCTGCTTGCTGTTTGTCAATACTTTCATGTGCAGTTTTCCCTTTTATTTGCGGTGTCGCATGATACGACATTTCGTCCGTATCCATATAAATGTTGTGAAGATATATGGAATACGGACAAAATATGAAGTCGTTCAACATGGATATGCATATATAGTCTTCCATGTGTTGTGTCGGATTTCAATTATTTGTTTTGTGCGAACTGCATCCACTCTCTGTTTGTGATGGTCAGTTTCGGTTCTTCCGACTCCTTGATTTTTTTTATGAGCAACAATCCTTTGCGGGCAATGTTGTATGCTCCGTTTGCGTCTGCGTTTTCAGGCAGTTTCTTTCCTTGCACTCCCTCTTTGCCGTTGTACTCCCTGCTGTCGAAGAATTCGCCTCTGCCGTCCGATACGGGTGACAACATAAAGTCTGTTTCCGTTCCTGATTTGCTGTTACGCATCTGCAAGGTCAGTTTGAACAGATGCAGCATCTTTTCAAAGAACTGCTTGTCATTCTGTTGGCATATCGCTTTTTTCAAGTCTGCGTCTTTATTCGAGTAGTCAATGTAACACTTCTCACTCTCAAACAGTGCCTTGAATTCCCCGGTCAGACATATTTCCCTTTCATCCCATTGATTGTTTTTGTCGGGATTTATGAATTTCTCAATTCTTTCGCCATAGGTGCATAAGGTCCATTTGGTTTTGGTATCCT
>DXGG01000012.1 GCA_019114015.1 Candidatus Onthomorpha intestinigallinarum
GTCAAGATTCCTGATTGCGTTGTGAACATCTTCTTTCGAGGCACTGACACCTCTCAAGCTGTATTTCTCAATATTCATTTCAGTTCGGTTTTAATTCCTTATGTTTTTGAATTGCGTCAAACACTTTTGCACGTCTTCATCTATTTGGAGGTAAATAGGGTAAAAGTATTCGTCACCGTATAAGTTTTGAGCCATATAGGCTTTCATAAGCAGTTTTATTTCCATTTCTTCTTCGGGAGGAATGTTTTTCAATTCTATTTTCTGGGCTTTGGCCGAAGCAATCATGCTGTCGTATAAATTCTGACTCGTTTTAAAGTTCTTGAGAAATTCTCCGCCGGTTCTGTATATGGAAAATTCCTTACGGTTTTTGTCCGTATAGTCGAAACAGAACTTGTATATGAGACCTTTTCTGAGAAGAGTTGTATAGTCCGCGCTTTTCTTGTAAAGATAATATGGCAGTTCTATATCCGGTTCTATTCCGCCGCCGCCGTAAACCGTTCTGCCTTTTTTTGTTTTGTATTTGAGAGAATCAGCATGCGATATGGTGTCGCTGTGGTTTTCCATGTTGACATATCTTTCCAGAAAATCGGTATAATACTTTTCAGGGTCGCCCGATACGTACGGTCTTTGAATGCATCTTCCGCTTGGGGTGTAGTATCTTGACACCGTCAGCCTTATGGCGGAGCCGTCAGCCAACATTTTCTGTTCCTGCACCAATCCCTTTCCGAACGTTCTTCGTCCCATTATGCAGGCTCTGTCGTTGTCCTGCATCGCTCCTGCTATTATTTCGGAAGCAGAGGCGGAGGCTTCGTCTATAAGGATTATCATCTTGCCCTTTGTGAAGTTTCCGTCGGCTTTGACAAAATAATCTTTTCGTCCCGTGTACCTTCCCTTGGTGAAAAGTATCAAATCGTTAGGTTCAAGGAACTCTTCGGCTATTTTTATCGCCTGGTCAAGATAACCTCCTCCGTTTCCTCTCAGGTCGAATATCAGTTGACTGTTTTCCGAAAGGTTCAGTTTTCTCATGGCTTCCGATACCTCAGCATGGGAATTTGCGGAGAATTGAGACAACTTTATATACGCCGTATTCCTGTCAATCATACCGAAATAATCAACACTGTGTATGGGGATGGCATCACGAGTTATGGTATATTGTATAGGTTCCGCTATACCGCTTCGCCTTATGCTTATATTTACTTTGGTTCCTTTCCTGCCTTTTAGCAGTTTGAATACTTCTTCATTGGTTATATTCTTTCCGCAAACGGTCTTTCCGTCCACCTTTATTATTCTGTCGCCGGCCATAATCCCCGCTTTTTGGGACGGACCCGAAGCAATGGGTTGAATGACCACAATGGTATCCTCGATTATCCTGAATTGAATGCCTATCCCGTCAAAATTACCCTGCAAGGATTCGTTTTCCCGTTTGATTTCTTCAGAAGTAAGATAAACGGAATGAGGGTCCAGATTTTTCAGAAGACTGCGTATTGCCTCATCCTCCAAGGAATCCATATCCACTTTGTCGACATATTGCTCGTTTACCAAAGAAACCACCTGATTTATTTTGTTCCGGTTTACCGTCAACGTACTTCCGCCAGGTATCAGGAAGAAACCCAATAACAAACCCGAAACTACGGACAATGCAATTATTATCGGTGTTCTTGCTTTGTTGTTCATATTCGATACTATCCTGCTACTGATTTATCCAACCTTGTACCTGTTCAAGCTTAAGCGCAGGTATGTCAATTTTATTCTTTTTTCTCAAACCGTTCAGGTCATTGAACAGTTTGTTGGGGTTCGCCTCCGCAAACTCTTCCAACCTGTTTATCCCCACTTTACGAAGCAACGGAATCCATTCAGAAGGCACTCCTTTCTCCCTAAACTGTTCGTCTGTGGATTGAACAACCTTTTTCTCCGGTTTCATTTGCGGGAAAAACAATACGTCCTGTATTGAAGCGGAATCGGTCATGAGCATACACAATCGGTCTATGCCTATACCCATACCTGAAGTAGGCGGCATGCCATACTCCAACGCCCTGACAAAATCGTAATCGATATACATCGCTTCATCATCTCCTCTTTCCTGAAGCCTCAACTGATCCTGGAATCTTTCCAACTGGTCTATCGGATCGTTCAGTTCCGAGTACGCATTCGCAAGTTCCTTGCCGTTGACAAACAATTCAAATCGCTCGGTCAAGCCTTCAATCGTCCTGTGTTTCTTAGTAAGAGGAGACATCTCCTTTGGATAATCGTAAACAAAAGTAGGCTGAATGTAATGTTCCTCACATTTCGCACCGAATATTTCATCTATCAACTTGCCTTTCCCCATAGTCTGGTCAACCTCTATACCCAACTTCCCGCAAGCCTCGAAAAGTTGCGCCTCATCCATGTCATATATGTCATAACCGGTATATTGCAAATTGGAATCCCGCATAGTGACCCTCGCAAAAGGACGCTTGAAATCCAAAACCTTGTCCGCCAACTTTACCTTAGTCTGTCCATGCAACGCCAAGGCCACCCGCTCTATCATACGCTCGGTAAAGTCCATCATCCAAAAGTAATCCTTGTAGGCTACGTAAATCTCCATGGCCGTAAACTCGGGATTGTGCGTACGGTCCATGCCTTCGTTGCGGAAATTCCTTGAAAACTCATAGACCCCTTCAAATCCGCCGACTATAAGTCTTTTCAAATACAATTCGTTTGCAATACGCAGATACAACGGAATGTTCAAGGTGTTGTGGTGAGTGACGAAAGGTCGGGCCGATGCCCCTCCCGGTATGGATTGAAGCACAGGCGTCTCTACCTCAAGGTAACCGCACTGGTTGAAAAACTCCCTTATGGTGTTTATTATCTTGGTTCTCTTTACAAAAACATCCTTTATGCCCGGATTAACTATCAAATCAAGATAGCGTTGACGGTATCTCTGCTCGGTATCGGTAAAAGCGTCATACACCTTGCCGTCCTTTTCCTTGACAATGGGCAAAGGACGCACGGATTTGCACAAAACGCAGAACTCCTTCACGTGAATGGATATCTCTCCCATCTGCGTAGTGAACACGAACCCCTTTACACCTATTATGTCCCCTATGTCCAGAAGTTTCTTGAAAACAGTATTGTACATCGTTTTGTCCTCACCGGGACAAATCTCGTCACGCTTGACGTATATCTGTATCTTTCCGTAAGCATCCTGCAACTCGGCAAACGAAGCCGCCCCCATGATTCTCCTGCTCATTATCCTGCCGGCAAGAGACACGCTTTGGTACAGACCGTTGTCCTTCGGATAATTCTCCAATATGTCACACGTCTTCGCATTTACCTCATACAAAGGGGCAGGGTAAGGTTCTATGCCCAGTTTTCTCAATTGTTCCACGGATTGTCTTCTGAAAATCTCCTGTTCGCTCAATTCGTTGTTCATAACCTCGTATTTGTCACAAATTTATCCTGCAAATTTACTTATTTATTTGGAAAAACAAGAAAATATCTTTGCTCTGTCGGTCCTTGCACCGCAATTAAAACACATAAAATGCAATTTTGTACCCGACATGTATTGTAATATCGGAAAAAGCAGTAATTTTACAGAATTGTTTTGAGAGTTAACAATAAAGAATCAAGGATAAATATGAACGGGTTTCAGGAAGAACTGCATGCTTTGACCCAGGAATTTCAAAGAGCGTGCGAAAGGGTTTGTTCAAGTGAGGAAGTGTCACAACTGGATGTTGATGTGCTGAGAAGGAAAATGCGCAAGATGTATGATTTTCTTTTGTCTGCCCCTTACGGAGAGCAGAAACGTATTGAGCATCATTTGCATGAGGATGATAACATTGTGATTCAACGTATTGAAACGCCTGTTGCGGAGGAAGAACCGGCAATTCAAAATGCCGTTGCAAATCAGGACGTTAGCGAATCAAAGAAAGAAGAAAACGAATTCAGAAAAGAAAAAATCGAATTCAGGAAAGAAAACGACGAAACAAAGAAAGAGGAAACGCAACCCGTAATCGAACCGGAGGAAGAAAAAAACGTACGGGAGGAAGTCCGAAATGAGGAAGATCAGAAAACGGAATCCGCTTCGGTTCTGACTTATCTTCACGAGAACATAATGAAGGAGCATTCCGACTGGTCGAAAGCAGGAGGTTCAACCCTGGATTTGTTTATCGACAAGCCTGTTTCCATAGCGGAAAGATTTGAAAACAAAAACAGGAGCGACCTTAGGACGGCGATAGGAGTAAGTGAGAAATTTCTGTTCATAAACGATCTGTTTTCGGGAAACCTGAAAGACTACACGGATTTTATAAGTCAGTTGAACCAGGCCTCCACATTGGAAATGTCCATGACCATAATAGAGGAAATGAGGCTTAAAAGGAAATGGGCGAACAATTCTCTGGCATATACGACATTGAGAACCTTGATAGAAACCCGCTTCAAGAAGTAGCAGATGAAAGGAGTTTTCATATTTTCCGCCCCTTCGGGAAGCGGTAAGACCACGATATTGAAACGGATATTCGACAAATATCCCCGTATGTTCGGTTTTTCCATATCGGCCACGAACCGACCTGCACGGCCCGGAGAAGAAGACGGAAAGGATTATTATTTTCTGTCCGACGAACTGATGAAAGAAAAAATCGAAAGGGGGGATTTTCTCGAATGGGAAGAAGTTTATCGGGGCAGATATTACGGTACGCTACGTTCGGAGCTTGACAGGATTTGGTCGGAGGGGAAAGTTGTGGTGTTCGATGTGGATGTCAGGGGCGGAGTCAACATAAAAAGAATGCTTAAGGACAATGCGTTTTCCATATTCATAATGCCGCCGAGTGTTGAAGAACTGGAAAACAGACTGAGACTGAGAGGGACGGAAACGGAAGAAAGTCTCAAGGAAAGAATATCAAGAGCGAGGATGGAGCTTTCCATGTCCTGCAACTTCGACAGGGTGATTCTGAACGATGACCTGCAGGAAGCGGTACAAGCAGTCGAAGAGGCTATATTGCAACAAATGGAAAAATGGAACGTTAAGTTGGAAACGAATTTATGATATATGGTTAACAGAAACTACATTTGCTCGTTGGAGCTTATAGCCTTTGAGGACAATGTGATGAAATCCGGGGCTGACATGCTGAGAATAAGACTCGAGAAGATAATAAAAGACATAAATTACGCTGCATCACAAAGGAAATATCCCGTAAGAAGTTTCAATATGGGCGGTCGTCTTGTTTTCATGACGCAGGGAGATGATGATGAGACGTTATCCGATTTTCTGGATTTTCTTTTCGACTACAACAAGCAGGCTATCTTGTTCGGTTATCCTCACAAGGGGGTATTGCTGTTGCAGGAGCAGACAATGATGAGCGGTAACGGTGTTGAGGTTGTGAATTCCAAGGCTTTGATAGAATCGGAGATACTGCTCGGCAAACAGAATGTTGCCGGAATATCGACCGATGCGGATTTGTTTGAGCGTAAGAAAGACATCATGGGCAGATATTTTTCATTTTTTGACGGTTTTATTCTTTTGAATCTGATAAGACACAAGTTGGCGGACATTGCCTTGTCGGGAATGACAAGCAGTGTGGAGTCCAATTTTGCCAAGATAGGTATAAGGGATTCCTTTTGCGGATTTGCGGACCTGAAAGAAAACGTCTGCAGGTTTCTGAGGGAACAAAACAAATAGAAAAGGGTTATGGATTCTGATTCTGCTTTTTATGTGGAGACTGCATCCTGCCAACGCAATCACAAGGGCGAGTTTATATGCGGTGATGTCTTTCTTTCCAAGAAACTGAAAGAGGAAAAGAGGACGTTGGCCGTGCTTGCCGACGGCATGGGTCATGGAGTGAAGGCGAACGTATTGGCCACATTGACCTCTACAATGGCAATCAATTTTGCAGAAGAGCACAAAGACGCCAAGACGATAGCCGAAATCATAATGAGAACATTGCCTGTATGCAGTGAACGCAAGACGAGTTATGCCACATTTACCATAGTGGACATAAACAACAGGGAAGTAAACATTCTGGAATATGACAATCCCTTGTGTCTGGTGATGAGGGGAGGTAATGTTTTTGAGCCCGAATGGAATTGTCTGATATTGGAAGGCGTTGACCAACAGGGCCGCGGTCAGGAGATAATGACATGCAGTTTCCGTCCCATGAGAGAGGACAGAATCATTTTCATTTCCGACGGAGTCACTCAGTCGGGGATGGGAAACGACAACATGCTTTTGGGATGGGGGCGTGATGCCTATGTAGATTTTGTAAGGGATACCATACTTCACGAAAGGTATATTTCAGCTTCAAAACTGGCACAGAGAGTTGTAAACAGGGCTTACGGCAATGATAATTTTGCATCGAAGGATGACACAAGTTGCGGAGTTATTTACTTCAGGTATCCGCGCAGACTTATAATCGCCACAGGTCCTCCCTTTGACATGAGCAAGGATGCGGAATATGTTCAGAAGGTAAAGGATTTCAACGGATACAAAATAATTTCCGGAGCGACCACGGCAGAGATTTTCTCAAGGCATTTGGGAGTTGAAATAGTTGATGACTATGAACACATGGATCCAACCCTGCCTCCGATGAGCAGAATGGAAGGAGTGGATTTGGTGACGGAAGGAGTTTTGACCTTAAACAAAGTTATAACCATATTGGATGCCGAAAATGCTGCAATGACAAGACATGGTGAGGGACCTGCCGACAAGATTGTGGACATGTTGATAAACAGTGACGACATCCATATTTTGGTTGGGACCAAAATCAACCAGGCTCATCATGATCCGAGCCTTCCTGTGGAAATAGAAATAAGGAAAAGCATTGTCAAAAGGCTGGTCGATTTATTGGAAAAGAAATACATGAAAGATGTGTCGGTGGAATATTTGTAGTATCTGCAAAATGCGTTTGTTATAATCGATAAAGATTTTTTTTATATCTTTGTTTTTTGAAAATGACATAAGGTAATGATTAAAAGAATTCTATTGACGATATCCGTTTTGTTTTACGCAATAAGTCTGTTTGCACAAACATATGTAAGAGATGCAGAACAAGGAAGTGCCAATGCACAATACAGGTTGGGGAGAATGTATGAAAGGGCGGACAGAATGCCGAAAGACATAAGCAAGGCCGTTTATTGGTACAAGAAGGCGGCAGAACAGAATCATCCTCAGGCCATAATGGCTCTTGGAGAGTTATATTATTATGGCGTAGAGGTTAAACAAAACATGCATCTTGCTTTCAAATATTTCAATGAGGCGGCAGGATATAACAATTACGAGGCTTGTTATTGTCTTGGTGAGATGTACGAGCAGGGAGTGGGTGTTGCAAAACATCTGCCTACGGCCTACAAGTGGTACAAAAAGGCTGCGGATGAAGGAGGTTTGGCAAAAGCCCAATTCAAAGTAGGAAAAATGTTTTACTTCGGAGATGGTGTAAAACAGGATATAGCACAAGGAATAAACTATATAAAGTTGGCATTCAACAACGGTTATCCGACCGCAATGGAATTTTGGAATGAAAATCAGTTATGGCGATATGAACAATAGACTGAATATATCAATATTGTTTTTGGGCATCTTTATTTTTTCAAACATTGCCTTACAGTGTCAGAATCTGCTTTTGAAAGCGAAAGGCGGTAACATACAGGCACAATACGAACTTGCCACCCAGTATTACGACGGTATAGGTCAGATACAAAGTTACAAGGATGCTTTTGTTTGGTATAAGAAGGCAGCTGAGAAAAATCATGTGGAGTCTTGTTACCGTGTAGGCGAAATGTATGAAAAAGGTTTGGGATGTACTGCAAGTGAACGTATGGCTTTCGGCTTTTATATGCAAGCCGCAGAAAGAGGTCATGCCGCATCCCAGTTGAAAGTGGCGCAGATGTTTGAAGAAGGTACAGGCACAATAGAAAGCAAATCGAGAGCTTATCTCTGGTACAGATTGTGTGCAGACAGAGGAGATGCGTTTGCATGCAGAAAAATGGGAGACTTTTATTTCAATGCCGAGGTTGTGGAAAAGGATTTTGTGGAAGCCAAATATTGGTACGAAAAGGCAGCTAATAAAGGTGACATATATGCCATGCAAAATCTTGCATACATATATGCTGTGGGCGAAAGTGTTGCTCCCAATTATAAAAAGGCATCGGAATTGCTTGAAGAACCGTTGAAACACAATATGGCTCTGGCTCAATACGTCAAGGCGTATCTTTTGGAAAACGGTTTTTATGAATCACGCAACAAAGCGAAAGCATTGGAATATTATGCCAAGGCTGCAGCACAAGGAATCGAACAAGCGCAGGAAGTGATAGCGATACACGCCTATCAAACCCAGGGAAACATAGATGAACTGTTGCAATTGAAAAAAATAAACAGGATAGAGTCCTATTATATTCTGGGTAAGGCTTATGTTGAAGGGCATTTGGTGAAAAAGGATATAAAGAAAGGCATGAACTATCTTTCCATTGCGGCCGACCAGAACAGTGCTGAGGCTAACTTTGAACTGGGAAGGTTGTACAAGGAGGGAAAAGGTGTCAGACGCAATATCAAGAAAGCAAATGCTTATCTGGAATCGGCTGCGTCCTTGGGCTCAGAACAGGCAAAGAATTATCTGCTCGAAAATTAAAAATCATATTCTGAATTTTCAAACCTTCATAAATCATAATCATGGCACAATTGGATGTCGTTGCGTGCAGAAATGCCGAAAAATGGCTTGAGAGCAGCATAGAGGAAAGCATCAAGCAGGAAATACGTTCAATGAAAGAGAGCAATGTTGAAGAATTCAATGATGCTTTCTACAAAACTTTGGAATTCGGAACGGGAGGATTAAGAGGCATAATGGGAATCGGTACCAACCGCATGAACATTTATACCGTTTCAATGACTACACAGGGTTTTTGCGACTACATAAAAGAGCAGAATCCTGGCAAGGAAATAAAGACTGTCATTTCCCATGACTGCAGAAACAACAGTAAGGATTTTGCCTTGATAACGGCAAGAGTCATGGCAGCCAACGGATTCAAGGTTTTTTTGTTTGAGGAATTGAGACCTACACCAGAACTGTCCTTTGCTGTTCGTGAGCTTTGCGCCGATGCGGGAGTAATGATTACGGCATCACACAATCCCAAAGAATACAACGGATACAAGGCATATTGGAACGATGGCGCACAACTGACCGCCCCTCACGACGTCCTGGTAATAGAAAAAGTCAACGCAATAACGGATATCGCCCAGGTAAAAATACAAAACGACAATTCCAATATAACGTTCATAGGAGAGGATATGGACAACAAGTATCTGCAAATGGTCCATTCACTTTCAATGAACCGCAATGTAAGTGCGGGAAACAAGAACTTGAAAATAGTCTATACCCCTTTGCACGGTACGGGAATAATGCTTGTGCCAAAGGCTTTGAGGATGTACGGATTCAATAACGTCCATCTGGTTGAAGCCCAAAGCATATGCGACGGCAATTTTCCTACCTGCGTTTCTCCGAATCCGGAAGAGCCTGCCGCTTTGGACATGGGATTGAAACTCGCCAAACAAATAAACGCCGATATGTTGCTCGCAACCGATCCCGATGCGGACAGAGTTGCAACCGCCGTAAGAAACAAACGTAACGAATGGATTACAATCAACGGAAATCAAATGGTTTCCCTGTTGACCTATTATCTGTTGGAGCGGAGAAAAGAACAAAACATGTTGAAACAAAACGATTTTGTCATAAACACGGTTGTAACGACAGATTTGGTAAAAGAGATTGCGAAGAGTTTCAATGTGAAATGTTACAGCGTCCTTACGGGATTCAAACATATAGCTGCCACAATCAGGAATCTGCAAGGCAAGGAAAGATATATTGGAGGCGGAGAGGAAAGTTATGGATATCTTATAGGTGATTCAGTGAGAGACAAAGACTCGGTTTCGGCTTGTTGTATTTTGGCCGAAATGGCGGAATGGGCATCAAAAAAAGGTTGGACTCTATATGAACTGCTGTTGGATATCTATATGAAATACGGCTTCTATCATGAAGAACAGGTTTCCATTGTACGCAAAGGAAAAAGCGGAGCAGCCCAAATAAAACAGATGATGTCCGATTTCAGAAACAACCCTCCAGAAAAGATAGACGGTACAAGGGTTGCGGATATCATAGATTACCTTAATACCGATGTCACACACCTGCCTGAATCCAATGTGTTGCAATATCTTTTGGAGGACGGCTGCAAAGTGTCCGTAAGACCTTCGGGAACGGAACCTAAAATAAAGTTTTATTTCAGTGTCAGGTTGGAATGCAATGCACAAAGCGATTTCCAATCGCTCAGAACCAAGGCATTGGAAAAAATAGACCGGATAAAAAGGGAAATGAATCTGTAAACGACACGCTGTTCGTTTATTGTGCTAAAAAACATATAAAAACAGTCGAGATATTGCAAGGCTAAAAAACCTGCAAACAAGTTTTGGCACATTGTCAGTGAAATATCGGAAAACCAAACTCTCACAACTGTTTAACGGAATTTGATTTGGGAAAAATGGATTCAGAAAAGAAAAAATTGTCTTCTGAGTCCGTTTTTTCCAAACTTTATTCCAAAAACCGGTATCCGATTCCGGTTTTACACGGCCGGCATTCAATGAAATGCGAACAAATTCACTATATTTGCAACATCATACTCAAATTGATATGAATAGCCTTGACATGCATTTAATAAAAACATTCCTACTTTCTTCCTTCATTATGGTATTGACATTATCTATAAATTGTGCTGCTCACGGTACAGAAAATAATAATGTTATACTTAGCGATAGTAATAAATGCAAGGAGTATTCAAACGTATTCCAAAACATACAGTCAATCTGTAACATAGACAATGGTAAGCTATGGGGAATTAATCTGTATGCACCCATATTATGTATTGATGCAAATCGAACCGTATGGGGCAATATGAAAGATAAAAACGGAGAACTTCTGTTTAATGGGAATTGCTATGTCGGAAAATATCCCAACGACAAAAATATTGCCAATTCTATTATGGACGTTTATGGACAAAAATGGGTAACAATAGCTCTTCCTTTTCCTTCTGATTCAATAGAACGCAACACTTTGTTCTGTCATGAAATGTTCCATTATTGGCAGGATTCACTCGGTCATACTACGCACATTTACAACAATGTCCATATTGACAACAAAGATGCCAGAGTTCTCCTTAAATTGGAATGGAATGCATATTATAAGGCTTGCAAGACTACGGACTATTCAACTTGTAAAAATTTAATTCTTGACGGACTTGTTTTCCGGAAAATAAGACAGAAAAAATACGTCAAATACTATCCCGATGAAATTGCATTTGAAATACATGAAGGTTTGGCGCAATATACAGGAAGGAAGATGTCTGTTTCTACAGATTCCATATATCTCCATATTCTCGAACAGGATATGAATACCTATATGATAAAAGAAGAATTGGTTAGAAATTATGCATATCTCTCAGGAGTAATAATAGGATACCTCCTTGATAAAAGCGGTAATGACTGGAAACAACAAATCAATGGAAATTCGGACTTGGGCTTAATGCTCCAGAATGCATACAATATTAATTTTCCGTCTAATTTGGATATGCATTTCCAAGAATCGAAAGACAAGTATGATTATAATGAAATCATAAGATTTGAAAACCGCCGTGATTCGGTTAAATCAATTGAGAAACAACAGCTTGTTGAATTGTTTACATACAACATAAAGAAGTTGCCATTAAAAAACATGCAAATAAGTTTTGACCCTAACTCAGTAGTACCGCTTGAGGGTATTGGAAACATATACAAGAAGGCCCGAATCATTGACAATTGGGGTATTTTGGAAACAATAAATGATGGAGTTGTAGTAATTTCAAATGACTGGAAAACAGTTATTATACCATACGCAGATAGTGTTGTGGTAAAAGGAAACGTGGAAGAAACAGACAAATGGAAATTAACCAAAAAAGAATAAACAATTTTTTCCATGATAAAGCCTGCTTCAAGAACGGCCGGTTTGTCGATTGCCATTGTTATGAATTACTTAAAAGATAAGTTATGAAAAAAATACTTCTATATGCTTTGTGTTCTCTTATTTGCAGCACTGCCATATCGCAAAACATAATGAAAGTTGAACAACATTCATTCAAGTCAACAACTTATAGGGAAACACGTTCATTCAGGATAGCTGTACCTGCGTCTGCTTATCCCAATGTAAAGTACAATATATTGTTCGTTCTGGACGCAGACTATGCCTTTGACCTGATTGCATCGACTGCAATTTATTTACAGACTTTTGAGTACATACCTCCAACAGCGGTTGTGGCGGTTGACTATTCAACTCCAGGGAATCGGAACGATGTCGGATATGATCTATCCAACAACAGCCTTGATTCAAGCGGGGAGCTGTTTTATAATTATATTAATACAGATTTGGCGAGAGAAATAAATAGAATCCTTCCTACATCCGGTTTCTATACCTTAGTGGGCCATTCATACACGGCAAGTTATTTCAACTACTTTATTGACGCAGGGAATGATTATATAAAGTCATATATTCTATTTTCACCTGAAGAGATGGGGCAGCTCCCCCGTTTTGAGACTACCTACAAGACAAATGTCCCGAGTATCCGTATAATCACAGCAGAGGATGATACTGATGGAAGAAAATCTTTTGGACAGGATTTGTACGAGACTTTTCATGAAAAACATTATGACGTAAAGCTGAAAAACATCAAGGCAGATCACATGTCCATAATTCCTGCTGGTATAATGGATGCCCTAACAGGACTGTATGACAAATATTACAATATAGACAGCATATATAATATCATAGAACAAACGGATACCTCACTTTGGGAGATTTTTTCAAACATAAATGAAAGTAATAAGAATCTTTATAACCAGGCGCTTCCCATTTCTGGTTCATACATTTCAGCCTTCTTGTGGACAGCCATCCAAAGGGATGAAAAAGAATCTATCGATAAATTACGCGTCTATTATAAGAATGCCCTGACGAATGAAGAGTCTGACCCTAATGCTTTGGGGGTTATGGGAGATCTGATGAATAAGCTTGGCCGATGGGAAGAGGCGGATTATTTCTTGGACCGATGTCTGACCAGATACAAGAAATTGAAACAGGAGCATGAAACTCTATATTGGAGAAGAGTATATGCATTAAATGTTTTGCCAAAACTTGGACAATGCAAAAAGGCATGGAAACTTTTAGAAGAAGGTAAAAAGATATACCCGGAAGACAAGGCCATATTCTCCTATTATCAGGGAGTACTATCAATAGAAAATAATTATCTCATAAAACAAGGTATCAAGCAGATGAAATTTGCTATCAGTAATCCTGTTATTCTGAAAAATAATTTCGTTGAACCAGAAAAAGCTGGAGAACTACTGGAAAAAGGAATATCGATACTGGAGAATGTAAAACAATAGAATCATAAGACCATTAGAAGAGGTACAGGTTTAATATCAATAGATTATGAGGAAAATATTAATCTTTCTGTTATTAATAAAATGCTCATTTACGTTTGCGCAAAATATTGATTTAACATCAGTAGATGAGTTTTTCAAAATAGTCGATTGCATTAAAAATGGCAAGGAGGTCAATATGGAACAATGGCATCAGTTTGATAGTTCTGCTGCATATTCTATCTTTTCCGATTACAAAGACAATAGGATTAGCAATATAGTAAAGTCAACCATGCAGAGTGTTTTTGGGGATCTGAATAGAGATAAGGAATCAGAGAACCTCATTTCACTGGAATCATTGGTAAGAGCCAACTATGAAAAAATAAACGAGAATTACTTGAAAATAAAGGAATTTCGTCATAGCTATGACTTCGGATCATTGATTTCAAATGCAAAATCGAGACTCCAGTCTTTCTTGGGATGTGATAGTCTGGATGCATCGGTGAAATGGAAGCCTGTCTATTTCCTGTTTCTCAGTGCTGACGGAATGGATATGGACGATGCCATTGTGATTGATTTCAATCTGATTTATAAAATGACTGAAGAACAGAGAATCAATTTTCTGGCACACGAGTTCTTTCATGTATATAGAGGGCACTTTGAAAACCATGAGTTCAACTATGCAAATGACATCAACTTTGCGATTGATATGATAGCGAATGAGGGGATAGCTGACCAAATCGATAAATATATGGGTTATAGAGAATATTATTCGAGTATAATAGGTTCAAAAGAACTTGCTGAAGAATTTGTATCACTTTATAGTAAAGCTGAACAGGATATTACCACTCTTCAGACAATACTGTTACAGTATGCGGATAAACAAATAGATAAGAAT